>JBDNFZ010000226.1:0-6644 GCA_041689555.1 Opitutaceae bacterium
GTAGAACTAAGCCCTGTAGAACCGACCGGTGGTCGGTTTTTAGCTCGGCGCACAGCCCGACCAGCGGTCGGGCCTAAAGTCAGAGCATCACCGGCTGCTGGTCTTAAAAAATCTCAACCGCCTCCCTGATGAATCCCGCTCCCCACGCGCTTCCCTGTAGTTTCTTCTCGTCGGCCATCACGTGTTTTTCGTTGGGCCTGGCCTTGCTCGCCGGCGCCGCCAGTGCCGCAGGTGCCGCAGGTGCCGCCCGAGAGGGCGCCGCTCGCGGTCAGCCTCGGGAGAATTCCCTCGGGCAGAAATTTGTGCCGGTGCCGGGCACGAGTGTGCTCTTCTGTATCTGGGAGACGCGCGTGCAGGATTTCGAGGCGTTCGTGGAGGCGACCGGCTACAATGCGGAGGCGGGGATGCATTCGCGGTTCGGGGCGGAACTAACGTGGAAGCCGAAAGGCGACACGTGGCGCGCACCGGGCTTCGCCCAGTCGCCGCTTCACCCCGTCTGCGGCGTGAACTGGGAGGACGCGAAGGCGTTTTGCCTCTGGCTCACGGCCAAGGAACGAAAAGAGGGCAAACTGTCGGCCAATCAGGAATATCGGCTGCCGACAGACAGCGAGTGGTCGCTCGCGGCCGGGCTCCCTCCGGAGGGCTCGGGCTCGCCCAAGGATAAAAACGCCCAGGTCGCCGACGTCTACCCGTGGGGCACGCAGTATCCGCCGCCCCCTCGCGCGGGAAATTTTGCCAGCGAAGGCGACGACGTGGGTTGGCAGATCGACGGCTATGCCGACGGGTCGCAGCGGACTGCGCAGGTTGGCAGCTACACGCCCAACGCGCTGGGGATCTACGATCTTTCCGGCAATCTCTGGGAATGGTGCGAGGACGCTTTCGAGCCGGGCAGCGTCGCGCGGGTGCTGGGGGGCGCCTCGTGGATCAATGACGGCCCCTGGAATCTGCTCTCTTCCAACCGCGGCCACGGCACGTCGACGGCTCGCCAAGATGGCAGAGGTTTTCGTTGCGTGCTGGCGACAGGCGTATCCTCGCTCTGATTGGACCGCACCGCTGCCCGACATTTTTTATCCTCCATCCGTTTTTTCACACCATGATCCGTCTCGCCTCAATCGTCCTGCTCTCGCTCACCGCAAGCTCCGCCGCCTCCGCCGCACCTAAGCCGCTGCCCACACCCGTCGTCCTCAAAGCCAACGGCGGCTGGTGCTGGTTCCAAGACGAACGCGCCATCGTCGTCGGCGACACGCTCCTTTTCGGATCGGTCGCCGGTTCCAACCGCGTCGGCGGCGCCGCCGGTGATGTCGACGTGACGGACGTGGACCTGCGCACGGGTCGGGCCCGCTCGACCACGCTCCATCCGAAACTTCAGAGCGACGACCACAATGTCCCCGTGCTGCTCGCGCTGCCCGACGGTCGCGTGCTTACGGCTTATCAAACGCACGGCGGCCCCCGGGGCATGAAAGGTCTCGACCTCATGCGTTGGCGCAGCACCGTCCGGCCCGGCGACTTTTCCGAGTGGACGCCGGAGCAGACGCTCCCCGTGGGCGCCGATGTGAGTTACAGCAACCTCTATCGCCTCGGAGCCGAAGGCGGGCGCATCTACAACTTCCACCGCGGACTCGGCTTCAACCCCAATTACCTCGTCTCGGCCGACGACGGCGCCACCTTTACCCACGGCGGTCGCCTGTTCACCTGGCCGCGCCCCGTCGGCGAACCCCTCGCCACCGGGATCGATGGCGGAAGGCCCTACGTCAGATTCGCCCAGGCCGGCGACGACACGATCCACATCATCGCCACCGACGATCACCCGCGCGCCTTTGACAACAGCATTTACCACGCGTTTCTCCGCGGCGGAATTCTCCACCACAGCGACGGCCGCGTCATCGCCCCGCTCAGCACCACCGGGGAATCCGCCCTCGAGCCGCGCTCGTTGACCACCGTCTTCCAAGGCGACGCCGATCACGTGGCGTGGATGTGCGATGTCCACGTCGATCGCGCCGGCCACCCGCGCATCGTCTTCTCCGTCCAACGTGGCGGCGCCAAGAACCGCGGCCTCCGCGCCGCGGCCGACGACGGGCAGGATCATCGCTACTACCACGCCCGCTGGGACGGAGCGAAATGGCAGGTCAACGAAATCGCCTACGCCGGCAGTCGCCTCTACGCCCGCGAGGAAGACTACACCGGCCTCGCCGCCCTCGACCCGCAGAATCTGAACACCGTCTACATTTCCACCAACGCCGATCCCAAGACCGGGAAGCCGCTCATCAGCTCTGCCGATCAGCAGCGGCGCTGGGAAATTTTTCGCGGCGATTCGACGGACGAAGGCGCGACCTTTTCCTGGACGCCGGTCACGCGCGATTCCACCGCCGACAATCTGCGCCCCATCGTCCCGATCTGGTCCGCCGCCCGCGACCAGGCGATCCTCCTCTGGCTGCGTGGCACCTACCGCAGCTACATGGACTACGACCTCGACGTCGTCGGACTCCTGCCCGCGTCGGCGCTCGCACCGAAAAAGTGATGACGATGACGGCTCGCTCTCCCTCCCGCCTCGGGCGTCGCCCGATCGGCTTCCTCCTGGTCTTGACCGTCGCACTCGTCGGCGCCGCGTCCACGGCCACGGCCCAGGATTTTCGCACCGGCACCGTCGCCGAGCGCTACGCGCTGCTCTGTGCCAATTGCCACGGGAGAAATCTCGAGGGGAGTGGCCCCGGGACTTCGCTCCTGAAGGACACCTGGCTCCACGGCGGTGACGACGAGAGCATTGCCCGGAGCATCCGCATGGGTTTTCCCGACAAAGGTATGCCGGCTTGGGGGACCGCGATTCCGGAGAAGGAAGTCCGCGCCATGGTCATCTATCTTCGCGAAGCCCGCGCCAAGGCGATCCGCGATCAGGCCAAGGTCAGCGCGCCTCCCGCTTCGATGACGGCGAAGAGCCTGCTCCACGACTTCAAGCTCGAGACGTGGGTCGATGCGGTCGTCGAACCGTGGTCCCTCGCGTTTCTCTCGCCCACGCTGGCGATCATGACCGAGAAGCGCGGATTTCTCTATCTGATCGAAAACGGGAAACTCGCCTCCCGTCCGATCGGCGGCTTGCCCATGATTTACGGCAACGGCCAAGCCGGCCTGATGGATGTCGTCCCCCATCCGGACTACACGACCAACGGCTGGCTCTATCTTTCCTACAGCGAACAGCAGACCAAAGCCGATGGCACCCCGGCGGCCTTTACCCGCATCATCCGCGGCAAACTCAAGGACGGCGTGCTCGTCGAGCAGCAGACGATTTTCCAGGCCAAGCTCGAACACTTTATCAAAGCCGACTGGCACTTCGGCTGCCGCATCGCCTTCAACGGCCAGGGCCATGTCTTTTTCAGCATCGGCGAACGCGGTCAGAAACTACACGCCCAGGACCTCTCCCTACCCGGCGGCAAGATTCACCGCCTCCACGACGACGGACGTGTGCCGACCGACAATCCCTTCGTCGGCAACCCCACGGCTATTCCCTCCATTTGGAGCTACGGGCACCGCAACCCCCAAGGCCTCGCCTTCTCCCCTGCGACCGGCGAACTCTTCAGCTCCGAACACGGCCCGCGTGGGGGCGACGAACTCAACCTCGTGCGCCGGGGACTTAATTACGGCTGGCCCGTCATCAGCTACGGGATGAACTACGACGGCACGACGCTGACGGAACTCACCGCCGAGGAGGGCATGGAACAGCCCGTCGCCTACTGGGTGCCGTCGCTCGCGACGTGCGGGATCAATTTCTACACCGGCGAGCTTTTCCCGAAGTGGAAGAACCAACTCTTCCTCGCTTCGCTCTCGGCGGAGCAATTCCTGCGCATCGAGATCGCCGGCGGCAAGGTCGTCGCCCAAGAGGTCGTCTTCAAAGACCTCGGTCGCATCCGACACGTCATCACCGGACCGGAGGGCGCGCTCTATGTCCTCCTGCAAAAGCGCATCGTTCGCCTCACCCCCGCCTCATGATCTTTTCCCGCCGATCCTCGTCCCGGATACCGCGCTCGCGGGCGCACGAAAGTCTTCGGCGTTTCCGCCTTCTTCCCCCCGCTCCGGGTGATTTGGCTGACGCATCGGCCTCACGCTCTCGGTGGCGCGGCGCTTCGGCACGGTGCGCCCGTGGAGCCGACTGTCTTATCTCACTCCACCCGTCTTATCACACTCCACCTCCATGAATATGAATTCCCTTCCCCGCCGCGACTTCCTGAAAACCTCCGCTGTTCTTACCGCCGGCGCCGTTCTTGCCCGTCCGCTTTCCGCCGCTTCGCACCGCCGCGTCGTCGGCGCCAACTCCCGCATCCGCATCGCTCAGATCGGCTGCGGCAGCCGCGGCCAAGGCGCTCACCTCGAAAAAGGTATTCTCCCCCACAAGGACGCCATTGATTTCGAGGTCGTCGCGATCGCGGATCCGTGGAAGAAAGCCCGTGAAAGCATCAACGGCGTGATCACCCAGGCCTTCGGTCGGCCCGCGAAAGAGTTCACCAGCTACCGCGACCTTCTGGCCATGGACGGCATCGACGCCGTCATGATCGCCTCGCCTGATTTCCATCACACCACGCATCTCGAGGCCGCCGCGAAGGCCGGCAAACACATCTACATCGAAAAACCCCTCGCCACCGATTTCGCGGAACTGCTGGTCGCCTACGATGCCGCCAAGGCCGCCCAAGCCTCCGGCAGCGTCATCCAGGTCGGCACCCAACTCCGCAGTCTTCCCGGCATCGTCGGCGCCCGCCAACTCGTCAAAGACGGCACCATCGGGAAAATCACGCGGATCGACGAGACGCGCAACGGCGACAAACCCTATTGGTATCTCTACCTCAAACCCGACGTGCGCGAGGCGGACGTCGATTGGAAAGAGTTTCTCGGCGACCGGGACATGCGTCCTTTCTCGGCCGAACAGTTCTCCGCTTGGTATGGCTACTATGAATTCTGTCAGGGGCCCGTGCCGCAATGGGGCGCGCACTTCCTCGACCTCATGCATTTTGTGACGGGCTGTGGCTTTCCCCAATCGTGCGTTTGCCTCGGCGGTTCGACCTACTGGAACGACGAGCACAAATTCACCACGCCCGACAACATAGCCGCCACGTGGATGTATCCCGAGGGTCTCGTGGTCACCAGTTCGAACAATTTTGGCAACAGCGCCGGCTCCTCGCGCAAGTTTTACGGCGACAAAGGCACCCTCGCCGTCGACAACTGGAACGCCCCCACCTACAGCGCCGAAGGCGGCCTCAAGCGCGACGGCAAGATCCGCGGCAAACAGGATGTCACGCCGATCGAGCACCCCGACCATTACCTCGACTGGCTCCAGTGCATGCGCTCCGGCGGGACCCCGAATGCCAACATCGACGCCGGCTACCAACACGCCGTCGCCGTGCTCATGGCCGTGACCGCTTACGACACCGGGAGAAAGACGATCTACGATCCGATCACACGCCGGATCCGCACGGCGTAGTCTTTCGCTCAGCCGAACTAAGAGCCTATCCGAATAACCCGTCTTGGCTTTCTCCGTGTAGGGGTGCCGCTTGTCGGCACCCGAGGGCGGCGGCAAGCGCCGCCCCTACACCGCCGGATTATTCGGATAGGCTCGTAGTCCGAGCCGCAGCCGTGCGGCCGAGGTGGAGCGCGTTGACGACAACGCGCTGGCTTGAGCGCGGGCATGCAGCAGCGCCTTGAGGTCAAGGCGCTCCACCTTCGCCCTCATTTTTGCCGGCGTGATTCGGTTCGACTGCCCAAGTCCACCGCACCGTTCTGACGGGCAGCACACGCGCACATCCGCACTCCGAATCTTTCCGTCCCCGCCGTCCCGTATTTTTTCCGTGTCTTCCGTGTTTTCCGTGGGCACTCCTCTTCGCCTTACCCCGTTCAGATTCTCGCGAGCTTTCGCGATGTTCGCGGACTTCGCTTTCTCGCTCCTCGCCATGCTCCACCCCAAACTCCTCCGCGTCCTTACCGCCCTCCTCCTCGCCGGCTCCCTCGCCCGCGCCGCCGAGTCCTACGACCTCGTCATCTACGGCGGCACCTCCGGCGCCGTCACCGCCGCGATCCAAGCCCAGCGCATGGGCAAGACCGCCATCATCGTCAGCCCCGATAAACACCTCGGCGGCCTCACCGCCGGCGGCCTCGGCTTCACCGACACCGGCGACAAATCCGTCATCGGCGGCCTCGCCCGCGAATTCTACCAACGCATCTGGCAGCACTACGAACGCGCCGATTCGTGGCGCTGGCAGAAAAAATCCGAATACGGCAACAAGGGCCAGGGCACGCCCGCCATCGACGGCGAAAACCGCACCATGTGGATCTTCGAGCCCTCCGCTGCCGAGAAGGTTTTCGAGGACCTCGTCCGCGAGAACAACATCACTGTCGTCCGCGACGAATGGCTCGACCGCGCCGCCGGCGTGAAAAAATCCGGCGCCCGCATCACCGCCATCACCACCCTCAGCGGCAAAACCTATGCCGGGAAGATGTTCATCGACGCCACCTACGAGGGCGACCTCATGGCCGCCGCCGGCATCGCTTATCACGTCGGCCGCGAATCCCGCGCCCAATATGGCGAGGAATACAACGGCGTGCAGACCGGCGTCCTCCACCACCGCCACCACTTCGGCGTCCTCAAGGAAAAGATCAGCCCCTAC
>JBDNFZ010000227.1:0-3372 GCA_041689555.1 Opitutaceae bacterium
CCTCGGGACCGGCTAAATCCGGGACTATCAACTCAAGCCTCGATCAAGCCTCGATTCCGCGCAGCCGTAAACGCCCTTCCGCCATACCCGCGCCATCCGCGCAAACGCGCAAACGCGCTTGCCCGCCTTCGCGTGCTCTGGACGCTTGTTTCCGGGCTCTCAGCTCTCAACTCTCAGCCCTCAGCTCTCAACTCTCAGCTCTCAACTTCCCTTCCCTTCCCTTCCTCTCCCTTCCCATGAACAATTCCGCCTCCCTCCCCCGCCCTCATTCCTCCGTCGTCGTCGACGGTCCCGCCCGTGCCGGCGCGCGCTCGATGCTGCGCCCGGTCGGTTTCTCCGAGGAGGATTTCAAGAAGCCCATGATCGGCATCGCCTCCACGTGGTCGATGGTCACCCCCTGCAACATGCACATCGACCGGCTCGCGCGCGAAGCCGAGGCCGGGGCCAACGCCGCCGGCGGCAAGGCTCTCATCTTCGGCACCATCACGGTCTCCGACGGCATCAGCATGGGCACGCCCGGCATGAGATACTCGCTCGTCTCGCGCGAAGTCATCGCCGACTCCATCGAAACCGTCACCGCCGCCGAGGGCTTCGACGCCCTCGTCGCGATCGGCGGCTGCGACAAAAATATGCCCGGCTGCGCCATGGCCCTCGCGCGCCTCAACCGCCCCGGCGTCTTCGTTTACGGCGGCACGATTTTCCCCGGATTCGACCCCGGCTCGAAAAAAGAGTGCGACATCGTCTCCGTTTACGAAGCCATCGGCCAGCACGCCGCCGGCAAAATCGACGCCGCCGATCTCGCGAGAATCGAAGCCTGCTCCATCCCCGGCCCCGGCTCCTGCGGCGGCATGTATACCGCCAACACCATGGCGTCCGCCATCGAGGCGCTCGGTATGTCCCTCCCCAATTCTTCCGCTCAAACCGCGGTCGGCGCCGAGAAAAAAGCCGACTGCCGCGCCGCCGGCGCCGCCGCGCTCGCTCTCCTCAAGGCCGGGATCAAGCCGCGCGACATCATGACGAGAAAAGCGTTCGAGAACGCCATCACCGTCGTCATCGCGCTCGGCGGCTCGACCAACTGCGTGCTCCACCTCCTCGCCATGGCGCATTGCGCCCACGTGAAGCTCTCCATCGACGACTTCACCCGCATCGGCAAACGCGTCCCCGTCCTCGGCGACCTCAAGCCCTCCGGCAAATACAGCATGGTCCACCTTTCGCGCATCGGCGGCCTCCCGCCGCTCATGCGGATCCTCCTCGATGGCGGCCTGCTCCACGGCGACTGCCTCACCGTCACGGGCAAGACCGTCGCCGAAAACCTCAAGGACGTGCGGCCTTACCCGGCCGACCAGGACGTCGTCCGCCCGCTTTCGAATCCCATCAAGGCCGACAGCCACCTCCGCATTCTTTACGGCAACCTCGCCCCGACCGGCGCCGTCGCGAAAATCTCCGGCAAAGAAGGTCTCCTCTTCAGCGGCAAAGCGATCGTGTTTGAAAGCGAAGAGAAAGCGCTCGACGCGATTCTCGCAGGCAATGTGAAGGCCGGCCACGTCGTCGTCATCCGCAACGAAGGCCCCGTCGGCGGCCCCGGCATGAGGGAAATGCTTTCGCCGACGAGCGCCATCATGGGACGCGGTCTCGGCAAGGACGTCGCGCTCATCACCGACGGCCGCTTCAGCGGAGGCAGCCACGGCTTCGTGGTCGGCCATATCACCCCCGAAGCCGCCGTCGGCGGCCCCATCGGCCTGATCAGGAACGGCGACCCCATCACGATCGACGCCGTAAAAAACGAACTCACCCTCGGAGTCGCCGCGAAGGAACTCTCCGCGCGCAAAAAAGCGCGGAAGCCGCACAAGCCGAAGGAAACCCGCGGCGTCCTCGCCAAATACGCAAGCCACGTGACAAGCGCCTCGGAAGGCGCGGTGACGGACAAGAATCTCTGACCGCAAACGCCGGGACATCGCACGTCGGGGAGGTGTCGTCTGTGTTTTTGGCTTCGCTATTTGCGCTTGACGCAAATAGCCCCCCTATCACGTTTTCCCTGTGCTCAAGAGTTTCGCCAACCAAGCCACCGAGACCATCTGGCGCGGCGAAAACACGCCCGAACTTCCTCCGTCTATCCAGCGCACCGCGCTGCGCAAACTCCGCCAGCTCTACGCCGCCGAGTCGCTCGCCGATCTCCGCGTCCCGCCCAAAAACAAGCTTCACCCGCTCAAAGCCGACCGCGCCGGCCAGCACGCCATCTGGATCAACGACCAATACCGCCTCTGCTTCCGCTGGGACGGCCACGACGCTCACGACGTCGAAATCACCGACTACCACTGACCATGAAAAAACCGAAACTCATCTCCAACGTCCATCCCGGAGAAATCTTGCTCGAAGATTTCCTCAAGCCGATGGGCGTCTCACAATATCGCCTCGCCAACGACACGGGCCTGCCGCACTCCCGCATCACCCGCATCGTCAACGGACAGCACGGCATTTCCGTCGATACCGACGCACGCTTCTCTCTCTTTTTCGGCACCAGCCGCGGCTTCTGGATTAGGCTGCAAGAGTCCTATGACATGATGGAGTTCGACCGCCACTCTGCCAAACGCGTCCGCGCCGAGGTCAAACCACTCGCCCTCGCAAGCTGACCGCATCGCACCCATGATAAACGAACTCACCCTCGGAGTCGCCGCGAAGGAACTCTCCGCGCGCAAAAAAGCGCGGAAGCCGCACAAGCCGAAAGAAATCCGCGGCGTCCTCGCCAAATACGCAAGCCACGTGACAAGCGCCTCCGAAGGCGCGGTGGCGGACAAGAATCTGTAAACCGGGCGACACACCCGTCGCAATCCGCTATGCCCCGTTGCCCGATCATCTCCGGTCCCAACGGGGCGGGAAAGACCACCTTTGCGCGCGAGTATCTGCCGCGTGAAGGCGCCATGCTGAACTTTGCGAACGCCGATCTATTGGCGGCCGGTCTTTCCCCGTTCAACCCGTGAACTGTCTCCCACTCAAGAAGCCATCGATCGTTTGGGACCCCACCACAGCCGCAATGCTTCGCGCCTTGCGCCGCGCCCGCACCTCGACCGCCCGCAGTGCCCGTCTGCACAAAGTGCCGCTAATCTACCTGAATGGCCGCAAGCTTGTCCGTGATCGCTCCTGAGTTCCGCCCGCTTGCGACCACATCGAGATCGACGCCGTCAAAAACACGATGAGCCTCCTCATGCCCGACGCCGACTACGCCGCGTGCATGGCCGCCTACAAACCCCGCCCGCCCAAAGAAACCCGCGGCGTCCTCGCCAAATACGCCAAACTCGTCAGCACCGCCTCCGAAGGCGCGGTGACCGATAAACATCTGTGATCGCAACACGGGGGGTCTTATCCGCCTATACC
>JBDNFZ010000228.1:0-1732 GCA_041689555.1 Opitutaceae bacterium
GATGAAAATGCGCTCGAGGGAATCACAGTGCCACTGCTGCTCGAGTTCGCCGAGCTTGATCTCGAGTTCGCGCTTGAGGAGTTCCCTGGTGGCGTCGGCGCTGGTCTTGAGGATGTCGCGCACGCCGAGGAAGTGCGGCTTGTCGATACCGGTCTCGGCGTCGCGGACGATGACGCATGCGGCGGGGTTGAGCTGCACCTGGCAACTGGTGAAGACGTAGAGCTGCTGGATGACCTTGGCCGGCTCGGAGCCCTGCGGGAGGTGGATGAGGATCTCGACCTTGTCGGCGGTGTTGTCGTCGACGTGCTTGACCTTGATCTTGCCCTTGGCGTTGGCGGCGAGGATCGACTCGATGAGCGACTCGGTCGTGACGCCGTAGGGGAGCTCGGTCACGGCGAGGAGGTATTTGGAACGCTCCTCGATGGTGGCGCGGACCTTCACCTTGCCGCCGCGTTCGCCGTCGTTGTATTCGGAGAAATCGGCGGTGCCGCCCGTGGGGAAGTCGGGCAGGATGCGGAACGATTTTCCCTGGAGGTGATTGATGGCCGCGCGGCAGAGGTCGTTGAAATTGTGCGGGAGGACCTTGGTCGAGAGGCCGACCGCGATGCCGTCCGCGCCCTCGAGGAGGACGACGGGGAACTTGGCCGGGAGGGTGATGGGCTCCTTGTTGCGGCCGTCGTAGCTGAGCTGCCAAGTGGTGGTCTTCGGGTTGAAGAGGACGTCCTTGGCGAAATTCGTGAGGCGGGCCTCGATGTAACGGGGCGCGGCGGCATCGTCGCCGGTGAGGGTGTTGCCGTAGTTGCCCTGGGGCTCGATGAGCCAGGCGCGCTGGCCGATGGCCACGAGCGCGGCGCCGATGGAGGCGTCGCCGTGCGGGTGGAGCTTCATCGTGGCGCCGACGACGTTGGCGACCTTATGGAAGCGGCCGTCGTCCATGTCCCAGAGGGTGTGGAGGACGCGGCGTTGGACGGGCTTCAGGCCGTCGTCGATATGCGGGACGGCGCGGTCGAGGATGACGTAGGAGGCGTAGTCGAGAAACCAGTTGCGGTAAGCCTGCGCGAGAGGAGCCTGCTCGTCCTGGACTTTCTCGCCGGGCTGGCGCCGGGCGGGAGCGGCCTCGGCGACGACCGCCGCGGAAGCGGGCGTGAGCGATGGGTCGGGAGTCGCGGGAAGCGCCGTGGCCTCAGGCGGCGTCGGCACGGGTGCAGGCGTGGAGACGGGCTGGTCGCCGCCCAGGGGCAGCTCGGGTTGGTCGGAGTTCTTGGCGGGTTTCTTCTTGGGCATCGGCGCGCGGGAGAGTGAAAAACGCGGACCTTGGGCGGCGGCCGGGAGCGCGTCAAGGGGACGCTCGGGCGGGCAATCGAGCCCGATCCTCGAGGCGGTTGGTGAACGCCTCGCCGCAGCCGGCAAATCCGGGAACCCGCGCTCTCCGCGGTGATGCGCAAACTCGTAGTCCTTTAAAACCGCCTTATAAAAAATCCTCAATTTAAGCGCGCCTGAAAGACCGTTGCTGACCCCCTCCGGCTCTCCTTGGCGATACTGCCAACCACAAACCACGATTCTGCTGAAACCCCCATCCCGACAAAATATTGCGGAGGAACTGCCGTCGGGAAACCGGTCTAAAGTCGATTATCGCGGGCAAACCATAACTCAGGTATCCCCCAAATCCTCGCGAAATTGGACTTTTTCAGCAGAACCAAACCACAAAGCCAGACCCCCTCTGGCTTCCCCC
>JBDNFZ010000229.1:0-1706 GCA_041689555.1 Opitutaceae bacterium
GGAAGGCACCGGCAGTGCGTCACGCTACTACAAGTCGACCGAGAACTCGCAAGGCGCTGATCTGACCTTGAACCTTCGCCCGGTGAAAGGGCTGCAACTCCGCTTGACCTTCGCCCGCACCAAGGTCCTGGGCGAACCCGACCTCGACCGCTTCCGCGGTTACTACGATGCCGCTGTGGCCCGCGGAAACGAGAACCCCGCCGTCCTGAACGAAGCCAGGACGCTGCTGGATACACTCGACATCGACACCAAGCCCGCTGGCGCCCGCGCTTCACCATGGTCCGCCAGCTGGGTCGTCGACTATGCCTTCCAGCGCGACACGTGGAAGCCATTGCGCAGCGTCCGCATCGGCCTCAACGGCAGCTGGCGCGACGACTACCTCCTCGGCATCCCCAGCGGCCAGGAGATGATCGGTGGTTCCACCCATCTCGTGCACGGCTATATCATGCGCGATCAGAAAATCTGGAATCAACAGGTCCGGATCCGCGCCGGCGTTAAAAACATCACGGACCTCGAGAACGGCAAGATCCGCAAAACCAGTTTCACGACCCTTGCCGACGGAGCGAACGTCTACCGATATAGTTACGTTGTGCCGGTCCAGTATGATTTGAACGTCACAGTGCGGTTCTAATTCTAGTTAGCTTTCAAGTTGAGACTAATAATCCAAGGCCAGCCTGCGATGCTACGCAATCGCTTCGTGTCGGCTGCGAGCTGCGGCAATCCATTTTCAAGTTGACGAATTACGCCGGCCATATCGTCGAACACCCGATTAGGGAACTCTTTCTCCCGGAGTTCATCCCAGATGTGTTCTTGTGGATTGAGTTCGGGGGCATATGCAGGAAGGCGCAAGAAACGTATATTGCGTGGGAGCTCCAAGTCTTGGGAGCGATGGGAGCTGGCGCCATCCAGAATCATTATAATTAGTTCTCTCGGATGCGCTGCGCTGACTTGGGCAAGGAACTCGTTCATGCGTTCGGTGTTCATTTTGTCGCAAATCATCCAATCCAACTCACCTTCCCGTGGGCTAATCGCGCCATAGACGTAGGTGAATTGTCGTTCATAGCCGTTGTCGACCACGGGCCGCAGCGGGTTCGGCGCCCAGCAGCGTTTGATTCTGACCATACGACCGAAACGGGCTTCGTCCTGAAACATCAGCCGCACGCGGCGCCGCTTCACGGGTTCGGCGGCGAGAATATCTGCCAGCATTTGCGGGAGTTTTTTTTCCAGGCTTGCTGGGCCTTTGGATCGGCTTTCGGGTGCCGGGTGTCCGGTGCGACCTTGCGCCAGCCATGGCGCTCCAACATCCGATATACTACGGTTGCAGCCACCGGTTGGCCGACGCTTTGGGCGAAGGCCGCTCGCAACGATGATACCACCAGCATCCTTCCTTCCCTGGCCTGTTCTATCCAGGGCGCCAAAAACTTTTCCTCTTCCTGCCAGGTCATAAGGGCGCGGCGACGACCGCCCCAATTCCTCGGCACGACTTTGCCCGCGGCGCTTCGTCGTCGAAATCGCGCCTGCAATCGTGGAACGCTGGCACGGCTCACGCCAAGCACCGCCGCGGTTTCCTCCAGGGTGGAGCCTAAGGCCGGCAATAGTATGGCTTGGGCACATCTGAGTTCCTCGGCGTCTTGCGCTCGCGCCACCGCGGCGCGCGCGCGTTTTACCGTGACAGGATCGATTCGGCGTGGTCTGGACATGCCTAC
>JBDNFZ010000230.1:0-4558 GCA_041689555.1 Opitutaceae bacterium
ACGTGCTCAAGGCGGTGCCGCTCTCACGGCGGGTGCTCGAGCAGCGTTTTCAGAAACAGCTGGGGCGGACGCCGCGGCAGGAGATTCTGCAAGTGCGGCTGGCGAGGGTGAAACAGTTGCTGGGGGAGACGGAGCTGGCGCTCTACCAGATCGCGGAGCGGACGGGCTGTGAGAACGTCGAGTATCTCAGCGTGGTTTTTAAGCGGGAGACGGGGACGACGCCGAGTGCGTTTCGGGCGAAGGCGAGGGGATGAACGAAGGCGTCAGGAGGGAGGCGTCAGGCTTGAGGTGTCGGGCGTGAGGCGGGAGGCAGGAGGCGTCGGGCGGGTGCGGTCAGCGGCCGAGGCGGGTGTAGTCGAGGATCGAGTGGCGGATGTGGCCGGCTTCGAGGGCGGCGCGGTCGGTGAGCGGGGCGGGGGGCGAGACGTCTTCGCCGGCGCGGAAGACGAGGCGGTGCAGGCCGTTTTCGCACGGCGGGGTGAAGAGACGGGGGAGCACGACGCGGGCCGGGATCGTTTGGGCGACGGCGGTGGTGGCGGTGCAGGGGAAGGGGAAGTTGATGTTGTGGACGGTGAAGTTGTGCGGCGCGGTCGCGGCGACGAGGACCGGAGCGAGGTGGGCAGCGTGGGCGGCGGAATGGCGCAGGGTGGCGAGCAGCGTGGCGTCGGGCCAATCATGCGAGGCCTTGAGGGCGGCATAGACGGGCTCGGTGAGATTTTGGGAAAAGGCGACGGCGGGTAGGCCGTGGAGGGCGCCTTCCCAGGCGCCGGCGATGGTGCCGCTGGCGATGATGAAGCCGAGGGAAGCGTTCATCCCGATGTTGATCCCGCTGAGGACGGCGTCGGGGGTGAATCCGGCGGGAAGGAGGTGGTCGAGCGCGATGTTGATGCAGTCGCTCGGGGTGCCGTCGATGGCCCAGGTGGGGCAGGCGAAACCGCAGTCGGCGGGTGCGGCGTGGACGGCGCGGCTGCGGGATTTCGCGGCGCCGACCCAGCTCTGCTCGGTCTTGGGCGCGGCTACGACGAGGGTGTGGCCGGCGGCGCGGAGGGCGTGGACGAGCACGTGAAGAAAGGGAGAGTCGAGGCCGTCGTCGTTGGTGATGAGGAAGCGCATGTGGGACGATGAGGAAACACGCGGGCGACGCCAATGAGGAGCGGAAAAAAGCCGCGACGCTTTTTGGGCGTCGCGGCTCGAGAGAATCGCGAAGGTTGGGAAAGCGCGTTGAGGTCAACGCGCTCCACCTTATTGGGCGGGGGGCGGGGCTTCGCCGCCGCCTTGCGGGTTCTCGAGGTCGCGCATGGCGGCTTTGCGGCTGAGGCGGACCTTGCCGGAGCGCTCGTCGATGCCGATGCACTTCACGGTGATGGAATCGCCCATCTTCACGACATCCTCGGTGCGGCGCACGCGCTGTTCGGAGAGTTCGCTGATGTGGCAGAGGCCTTCCTTGCCGGGGGTGCACTCGACGAAGCAACCGAAGTCCTTCACGCCGGTGACGCGGCCGGTGTAGGTCTTGCCCAGCTCGATGGGTTCGCCGCCGCCGCCACCACCACCGCCGCCGCCGCCACCGGGGCCGGAACCGCCGCCGCAGAGGCTGTCGATTTCCTTGATGGCGCGGGCCATGGCGTCGCCGTTGTTGGAGTAGATGAAGATCTTGCCGGAGTCGTCGTCGGCGATGTCGATCTGCGCGCCGGTCGTTTCCGTGATGCGGCGGATGGTCTTGCCGCCGGGCCCGATGAGGAGGCCGATCTTCTCGGGATCGATCTGGATCGTCTGGATGCGGGGCGCGTATTGGCTGAGGCCGGCGCGGGGCGCGGGCAGCGAGGCGAGCATCGCCTTGAGGATCTCGATGCGGGCGTCGCGGGCCTGGTAGATCGCGGTCTTGGCGATCTCGAAGGGGAGACCGTTGATCTTGAGGTCGAGCTGGAAGCCGGTGATGCCCTTGGTGGTGCCGGCGACCTTGAAGTCCATGTCGCCGAAGTGGTCTTCCTCACCGAGGATGTCGGTGATGGTGGTCCACTTGGTGATGGAGCCGTCGGCGGCCATTTCGGTCATGAGACCGCAGGAGATGCCGGCGACAGGGGCGATGATGGGCACGCCGGCGTCCATGAGGGCCAAGCAGCCGCCGCAGATCGAGGCCATCGAGGTCGAGCCGTTGGAGGCCATGATCTCGGAGACGACGCGGATGCTGTAGGGAAACGCATCCTCGGGCGGGAGAATCGGAACGAGCGAACGCTCGGCGAGGGCGCCGTGGCCGATTTCGCGACGGCCGGGACCGATAAAACGGCCGGCTTCACCGACGGAGAACGGCGGGAAGTTGTAGTGGAGGATGAAGCTCTTGGAGGTCGGACCGCCGGTGAGGCCGTCCATGTCTTGGGCTTCCTTCGTCGGCCCGAGGGTGACGATGGCGATGTTCTGGGTGTCGCCGCGCTGGAACATGGCGGAACCATGCACGCGGGGGAGGACGCCGACCTGGGCTTGAATAGGGCGGAGAGCCTTGGCGTCGCGGTGGTCGGAGCGGGTGCCCTTGGCGAGCACGGTGGCGCGGTAGGCTTTGTATTGGAGGTCTTCGAAGACGACGTTGAGGTCGACATCGGTGAACTTGCCTTCGCCGAGTTCCTTGAGGAGGGCGGCCTTGGCTTCGTCCTTGAGGGCTTTGACGTTGGCGGAGCGGACGTTCTTCTCGAAGCCGAAGATAGCGGCGGAAACGCGGTCGGCGGGGACGACGCGCTCGATGATGGCGCGGGCCTCGGGGGTGGCGCCGACGAGCTTGAAGGCGGCCTTGGGCTTACCGGCGAGCGTGACGAGTTCCTTGATGGCGGCGATGATCGGCTGGATGGCGTCGTGACCGAAAGCGAGGGCGTCGACGAAGCGCTCCTCGGTGATCTGGTCGGCGGAGCCCTCGATCATGAGCATGTCCTTCGCGTTACCCACGTAGATGAGGTCGAGCGCGCTGGTGAACATCTGCTCGATGGTGGGGTTGGCGACGAACTTGTCGTCGATCAACGCGACGCGCACGCAGCCGATGGGCCCGTTCCACGGAATGTCGGAGATGGCGAGGGCGGCGGAGGCGCCGTTGACCATGGCGATGTCGGAATCGTTGACGAGGTCGGCCGACAGGAGCGTGCCGATGATCTGCACTTCATTGAGGAAACCCTCGGGAAAGAGCGGGCGGCAGGGACGGTCGCAGAGGCGGGAGATGAGGATCTCGCGCTCGGAGGGACGGCCCTCGCGCTTGAAGTAACCGCCGGGGAAACGGCCGGCGGCGGCGTATTTGTCGCGGTAGTCGCAGGTGAGGGGGAAGAAATCCTGGCCCGGACGCATGGTGGTCGCGGCGCAGGCGGTGACGAGGACGTTGGTCTCGCCGACGCAGACGTTGACGGCGCCGCCGGCGAGCTGGGCGATGGAGCCGGTGGAGAACGTGAGCCCGAGGCCGGGCACGGTGACATTGTGTTTCTGATTCATAGCGGATTTTCGGACGGATGCGGCGCGGAGGCCGCGGGTTGCGGACAGACTGACGGTTTTATTTTTCGGTTAACGGACAAGAAACGCCACGGCGCGCACGGGGTGCGGCGAGGGCGAATCGGGGTTGGGCGACGGACGGCGCGAAGGCCGGCCGGGCTTGGCAATCATCCCGGTCAGACTCGAGAGATTTCTGTTTGGCGTTTTTAGGATCGGAGCGGCGCGCCCAGAGGTCGCGCCCTACCTTAAAACAGCAGACAGAAATACCCCAGATCGTGATGCGAGTGTCGGTAAAGACAACGGGCGACCCGCGGATCGGGTCGCCCGTGTGAGGCAAAGCTTATTTGCGAAGGCTGAGCTTGGTGAGGATGTCGGTGTATTTGTTCAGCTCGTGTTTCTTGAGGTAATCGAGGAGCTTCCGGCGACGGCTCGCCATCTGGAGCAGACCGCGGCGGGAGTGGAAATCCTTACGGTGGGTGCGGAGATGCTCGGTCAAGTGATTGATCCGGGCGGTGAGCAAGGCGATCTGGACCTCGGACGAACCGGTATCGGTTTCGTGGATTTTGAACTTAGCGATGATTTCGGGCTTAACTACGATGGTGGATGACATGGTTTAGTGTTTGAGTTGCACGACTGTAGGGGGCCTTTGCGGGCCCCGTGTCGCCCGCTCGGCCCGAGGTAAACTCGGGTTGAGCCGGCGCCACCGTTTTAATCCGGCGTAATGCCGGACCGGTCATGGTGGGCATCCACAACCGATGGACACCCACTAACGCAAGCGTTCAACTTCGGAAAGCCCGGGAAGTCGCGCAAGCGCAAATTTAACGGTAATTTCGGGAAGGGCGCATTTCCGATTTGGCGGTGTATCGGACTTGCCTTTGTAGGCCGCTCGCTTGCGAGCGCTCGGCGACCGTAGCGCTCAACGACCGGAGCACTCCTAAGCGAGCTTCCTGCCGCCAACCGGCAGATGGGCCCTTCCGGGGAGCGGAATCGGCGGCGGGGACCGCGTGGGCGGCGTTTTGCCGACGAAGACAGGCACGTGCGGAATCACGAGCCTCCGCGCTCGATCCAAGAAGCAATCCGCGCCGACGAGGATGAAGAC
>JBDNFZ010000231.1:0-4751 GCA_041689555.1 Opitutaceae bacterium
CGCAGTCACCGTAAAATCGTAGCCGCAGCTCTGACACCGGTATAAGGGAGCCTGCATCGGCCAGATCTCTGCGGCCTGACAATCGGGACAGCGCACGCCTTCAGGCCACCGCAGGCGCACAAGATAAGCCCGGCAATCATCCTCGCTTCTGAACTGGTCACGAAACTCCATCACTGTTTGAGGGTAGTCGGCCATACGCTGCCACGCTGCTTTCGACCGCTAGGGGAATCAAGTGCATACCTAGAAAAAAATATTACGGGGCCCAAAGCTGAGCTCGGGCGCCTTTTGACCGAAGAGCTCGTTGTGTTGGATCGGCGATCAGGATAATGATCGGCACGAATTTCTCTTCAGTCCCGTCAAGTATCACGCACAATTTCCGCATCGTGGCTTCCGCCCTATCCGCCTTTCTACCCCCTGATTTTGATCGGACAAAGCCAATTGCGCTCATCGCGGGCCAAGGTCTTTACCCTCAACTCGTCGCCCAAGCCATCCGCCGGGAGGGCATCCCGCTCAGGCTGATCGCCTTCGAGGAAGAAACCGCCCCGGAGTTGGTTGCCACGATACCTCCGGCGGAGCGCCGCACGCTGCTCGTCGGACAGGTTGGGAAGATGCTGGCGACCATAAATACCTTCGGAGCCGGCAGCGCGATAATGGCCGGGCAAATTTCTCCCCGTAAACTCTTCAAAGGCCTCCATCCCGCCCTCAAGGCGATCCGGATTCTCGCGTCGCTCAAACGTCGCAACGCCGAGACCATCTTCGGCGCGGTAGCCGCTGAGATTTCTGCCGTCGGCGTCACCGTGCTCGACGCCCGGGCTTTCCTCGATGACCACCTGGCCACTTTAGGACCCATGGCTGGCCGTTCGTTCCCGATCGAGCGAGACTACGTCGACCACGGCATTCAAATCGCGCGGGAATGCGCTCGGCTTGATATCGGCCAAAGCTGCGTGGTCCGCAAAGGCACGGTTCTCGCCGTTGAGGCCTATGAAGGCACCGACGCCATGTTGACCCGGGCCGGATCGCTCAAGACCGGCGACACCCTTTTTGTGAAGACGGTCAAACTGCGCCAAGACTTCCGCTTCGACGTGCCGTGCTTTGGTCAGCGCACCGTCGAGACCATGCACGCCGCCGGCATCAAGGCCGCGGCCCTTGAAGCCGGGCGGGTCATCATGCTCGACAAGCCCGCCGTCCTCGCTGCCGCGAAGCAGCACGGGATCAGCCTCGTCGGATTCGAGTAATCCGGCCGCCCATCAGCTTGCGCTTCGTCGCCGTCCCGGACACGGTTCTCAAATGAAACCCGATGTCGTCACCGTCTCCATCAAAGGAGTCATGCCCACTGCCAACGGCTGTGCCGTGTTCATTGGCAACGACGACAAGACTTTTGTCATCTACGTCGATCACTCGGTCGGTAATGCCATCCAAATGACGCTCAAAGGTGAAAAGAAAGAGCGTCCTCTGACTCACGACCTTATCGGCAGTATCCTGCTCGGTCTCGGTGCCGAGCTCGAGCACGTCTTGGTCAACGACGCCCGCGAGGGAACTTTCTTCGCGCGTATCCTGCTCCGCATGGAAAACGAACTGGGGAAGAAAATTATCGAGATCGACGCCCGGCCCAGCGATTCCATCGTCCTCGCCCTCCAACACGAGCGCCCGCTTTATGTTGCCCGCGCCGTGTTCGAAGGTGTCGACGACATGTCCGAGGTTCTGGAACGCGTGCTCAAACAGCAAGCCGAGGAAGGCGAAGCCGACGACAAGTGACGCCGGCACCTTCTGCACCCGCTTCGCCAAGCCTTCCGAGCGCCATCGTCCAAGGGCAACCGCTCACCGCCCTTGCGCCGATGCAGGACGTGACGGATTTGGCCTTCATGGGTGTAATCGCACACTATGGCGCACCCGATTACTTTTTCACGGAGTTTCTTCGCGTTCACGCCATGTCGCGCCCGGAGAAACACATTCTCCGTTCGATCGACGAAAATGCCACGGGCCGGCCTGTTTTCGCCCAACTGATCGGCGAAGACGTCGATCACCTCACTCGAACCGTAGCGGAATTGCTTCCCCACCCTATCGCCGGCATCGACCTCAATCTCGGTTGTCCCGCGCCCAAGGTCTATAAGAAGAACGTCGGCGGAGGTCTGTTGCGCGACCCGGATAAAATCGACGAGATCTTCCGCTCGCTGCGTGCGGCGTGCCCGGGTCTCTTCACTGTCAAGATGCGCATCGGCTTCGAGGATACCCGCCACTTCGACCGCATCATCGATCTCGTCAACGCTCACCGCGTCGATCTGCTCAGCGTGCACGGGCGCACGGTGAAGGAAATGTATCGCAGCGAGGTCCACTACGACTTTATCGCCCATGCCGTGTCGCGCGCCTGCTGTCCCGTGCTGGCCAACGGCAACGTCACCTCGGCTCGCGTCGCCGCTAACGTCCAAACCCAAACTAAAGCCGCCGGGGTGATGATCGGACGCCACGCGATCAGGAATCCTTGGATCTTTCGTCAATGCCGGGAGATTTTTTCCGGCCAAGCCGTTTCCCGGATCTCCCTCGCCGACGTCCGCGATTATGTCGAGCGGCTCTACCGCGCAACGCAACGTCCCGGCCTCGAGCAGCGCGATCACGTCAACAAGATGAAAAAGTATCTCAATTTCGTCGGTCAAAGCGTCGATCCGAACGGGACTTTTCTTCACGATATGCGGCGCACCGAGACCGAACTCGATCTTTTCACCGTCTGTGACCGGCACCTGCTGGCGGACCCCTTTCGCGAATTTGCCCCCGAGCCTTATGCCGGAGTAATCGCCCGCCCGAACTGCGAAACGCCGGCCAACGGGGCCGACGGCTGTTCCCTCGCAACCATTACCGCTTAAACGGAAACTCACTTTGGCTGCGGCGGAAAATCCGATCCGAGCCGCTTTGCCGAATTGCTTTTGACCGGATAAACGCCCCCGCGTTACCTCCCACCTCCGGATCGGTCTCCCCGCTTTAATTACCATGTCAGCCCGCCCAACCATCATCTACACCAAAACCGACGAAGCTCCCGCCTTGGCGACCTACTCGCTGTTGCCGATCGTCCAAGCCTTCACCAAGCACGCGGGCTTCAACGTCGAGACCCGCGACATATCGGTTGCGTCCCGTATCTTGGCCGCTTTCTCCGATAGCCTACCGGCGCATCAGCGAGTCGCCGACGATCTCGCCGAACTCGGGGCGTTGACGCTCAAGGCCGAAGCCAACATCATCAAGCTGCCCAATATCTCCGCTTCCGTTCCCCAGTTGAAGGCTGCCGTCGCAGAGCTCCAACGCCAAGGTTACGCGCTTCCGGATTTTCCGGAAAATCCCCGGACTGAAGCGGAGAAAGCCGCGAAAACCCGGTATTCAAAGGTCCTGGGCTCCGCCGTTAATCCGGTGCTCCGGGAGGGGAACTCCGATCGCCGCGCCCCTAAAGCCGTGAAAGCCTACGCACGTTCCCATCCCCACTCCATGGGAGCGTGGTCGCCCACGTCCAAAACCAACGTTGCCACGATGGAAGCCGGCGATTTTTTCGCCAATGAGAAGTCCGTCACCGTCGCCGCCGCGACCGAGGTAAAGATCATCTTCAAAGGCGTCGACGGCTCGACCAGGATCCTTAAGGAAAAAATCCCGTTGCAGGCCGGTGAGGTTCTCGACGCGACTGTCATGAAAAGGGCGGGTCTGGTCGCCTTTGTCGAACGGCAGATCGCACGGGCCAAAGCCGAGGACATCCTGTTCTCGGTTCATCTTAAAGCCACAATGATGAAGGTTTCCGACCCCATCATCTTCGGGCATGTCGTCCGGGTCTTTTTCAAGCACCTCATCGCCGAGCATGGCGCCACGTTCGAAGGCCTCGGTGTCGATTTCAACAATGGCTTGGGCGACTTGCTCGCCAAGATAACCTCGCTCCCCGCGCAACAAAAGTCCGCTATCGAAGCTGGCATCGCGGCGGCCTATTTTTCCGGCCCGGCGCTTGCGATGGTCAATTCCGACCGCGGCATCACCAATCTCCACGTTCCGAGCGATGTCATCGTCGACGCTTCCATGCCCGCGATGATTCGCACCTCCGGTCAAATGTGGAACACGGCCGGTGAGCCGCAGGATACGCTCGCGGTCATTCCGGACAGCAGTTACGCCGGGGTCTACCAAACCGTGATCGACTTTTGCCGTGAACATGGCGCGTTTGATCCGAAGACGATGGGTTCGGTGCCCAACGTAGGTCTAATGGCTCAGGCGGCCGAAGAATACGGGTCACACAACAAAACGTTCGAGATTCCCGCCAAAGGGCTGGTGCGTGTTACCGATACTTCGGAAGCGGTATTGTTCGAGCATTCGGTCGACGCGGGCGACATCTGGCGCGCCTGTCAGACCAAGGACGCTCCGGTGCGAGACTGGGTTAAACTCGCCGTGAATCGCGCCCGATTGAGCAACACTCCGGCTATCTTTTGGCTCGATGCCAACCGCGCGCACGACCACCAAATCCTCGCCAAGGTGCATCACTGCCTGGCTCAGCACGACACCCGTGGGCTCGAAATCCAGATGCTTCCGCCGGCCGCTGCCTGCCATGCCACGCTGGTTCGTCTCAAGGCCGGCTTAGATACGATCTCGGTTACCGGCAACGTCCTCCGGGACTATCTTACGGATCTCTTTCCCATCTTGGAGGTGGGCACGAGCGCCAAGATGCTTTCCATCGTTCCGCTGATGAACGGCGGAGGCCTCTTCGAAACCGGTGCCGGAGGTTCTGCCCCGAAGCA
>JBDNFZ010000232.1:0-5428 GCA_041689555.1 Opitutaceae bacterium
CGAGCTGGGCCAGCTGCCGTAGGACCTGCTCGCGCTGGGCGTGAAGGGATTTCATCGGCGCCACTATGTTTATAGACTAGACATATTACAACCCAAACTACCCCACACTTTCGACAAGGTCAGATTTCAGTCACACACCCGTGGAGGTCGGCGAGGGAGAGCTTGGAAGCGTCGGCGTCGCTGGCTTTGAAGACGTCGGCGATGAGGGCGCGTTTCCCGGCTTGGAGGGCGAGGACTTTTTCTTCCACGGCGCCGGCGCAGATGAGTTTGTAGCTCGTCACGGTGCGCGTCCGGCCGATGCGGTGGGCGCGGGTTAATTTTGCTTGCCGGCTACTCCATTGGAGTAGATTTAGGAGGTGTGGTTTTTATCGAGACACCCGGTTTTGTCCGCACGGCGGGCCGCGTATTTGACGACGATGATCTCGCCGCTCTGCAGACGGCACTGATGCTGCGTCCCTCGGCCGGTGTGGTGATGCCGGGCACCGGAGGTTTGAGGAAATTGCGGGTTTCGGCGCGCGGACACGGTAAGCGCGGCGGGGCGCGGGTAATATATTATCGGGTGCAGGACGATGGACGCATCTTCCTGCTCTATGCCTACGCGAAAAATGAAACCTCCGATATCACTTCCGCTCAGGCGCGTCAGTTGCGCTCACTCGTCGAGGACTAATTTATGAAAAACGCAGCCTTCAAAGAACTCATGCAAAGTGTGGCCGAGATGAAAGCGATTCGGTCGGGGGCGGCGACGCCCGCCCGGACCGCCGATCTCACGCCGGAGCATCCTCGTGCCATCCGGGCCCAGCTCGGTTATACGCAGGAAGAATTTGCGGCGCTCCTCGGCGTGGGTCTCGGCACGGTGCGTCATTGGGAGCAGGGTGATCGTCAACCCACGGGTGCGGCGAAGGCGTTGCTTCGAGTCGCGGCGCGGCATCCTTCGGTCGTGCGCGAGGCATTGGTGGGGGCGTAAAGCAGCGGGACGGATGGCCGGCGCACCGCGCGTTGTCAGGTCGGCGCGATGTGGAGATGCGGAAGGAGGGGATAACTGCGAAGAACGGAAGAATCGGGAAGGTGGCCCGCGAAGGGCGCGAATAGGCGCGAATGGGGAGGGGAGACGGGCGAGGGGCGGCGGCGAGCGTCGCGAGCGAGCTCGCTCCCACAGGAGCGGAATGCGGGCACGCCGCAGGGAGAACGATTACGAGAACGAGAACGATTTCTTTCGGGACGGCGCGAAGGGCGGAGTCGCGGCGGTGGAGCAGAGAACGGAGGCAGGCGGTCGGCCCCCCCCCGGCGGCTGACAAGGCAAGCGCGTTGGGGTCAATGCGCTCCACCTCGGAGCGCCCGGCGGTCGCGCCCTGCTTTTTTAGACGAGCTCCGAGGTTCGGGCTCTTGGCTCTCGGCTCTGGACTCTCGGCTTTCGGTCGGGAGAACGAGAACGATGATGAGAACGAGAACGATTATGAGAACGAGAAGGATTTTTTGGGCGGCACCCTGCGGCTCAGTCGGAGGGGCGGAAATCGATCAGGCGTTTGAAGCGGTCCACTTTGTCCACCTGCACGTCGAGGCGGGCGTTGAGGGTATAACTCTTTTTCGACTTCCGGCCGCGGAGGGTGTGCGTGCCTTCGTCGAACGTATAAAAATCTTCGCCAAGCGTATCGGTGGAGATGAAGCCGAAGGTCATCGACTCAAGCAGCTCCACAAAGAAACCGTTGCGGCGGACGTCGGTGATGACGGCGGCGAACCGGGTGCGGGGTTTTTTGTCCAGCTCGCGCTCGAAGAATTCGAGGATCTTGATCTTCACGCTTTCGCGCTCGGCCTGCTGGGAGTTTTGCTCGGTGAGGCTGATGTGTTCGCCGAGGCGTTCCATGCCGGCGGAGCTGTGCATGGCGTCGGGGCCGGGCTGGGGCGCGTAGCCCTCGTGCTGCACGAGGTAGTGCTGGAGCACGCGGTGGACGATGAGGTCGGCGTAGCGGCGGATCGGCGAGGTGAAGTGGGAGTAGTCTTTTTTGTGGAGGCCGTAATGGCCGTCGGGCGTGTGGCGGTAGACGGCTTTTTGCAGGCTGCGGAGGAGCTGGGTGCGGAGGGTGTAGCCCTGCGGATGATCGGCGAGAATCTTGAGGAGGCGGGTGATCTCGGCGCGGTGGGAGAGGTCGCCGACGTTGATCTTGAAGGTCTCGAGGAGCTGGCGGAATTCGGCGAGGCGCTCGGCGTCGGGGTCGTCGTGGACGCGGTAGAGCGAGGGGAGTTTCTGCGTGCGGGTGAGGCGGGCGATGGCCTCGTTGGCGGCGAGCATGAACTCCTCGATGAGCTGGTGGCTCTCGTCGTTCTCGATCTTTTCGAGGCGGTCGGCGTAGCCGTCTTTGTCCACGAAGATCTTGGTCTCGGGCATATCGAGGTCGAGGCTGCCGTGGGCCATGCGGTCGGCGCGGAGGCGGGCGGCGATTTTCCAGAGGGCGCGGATCCAACTTTGGAGGTCGGTCAGCTCGGCGTCGGTGAGATCGCGGAGGGCGCGGCCGGTGGAGCCGGTCTGATGTTTGGGCGGGAGGGGGAGCGCGCGGATCTTTTCGAGATCGTCGGTGAAGAGGAAGGCGTAGGCCTGTTTGTAAGTGAGACGCTTGCGGGAGCGGATGACGGTGTTGGCGTAGGCGGTGGTCTTGGGCTTGCCGGTTTTTCCGAACGTGAGGAAGACGGCCTTGCAGAGGCGGTCCTGGGCCTCGACGAGGGAGCAGAGGCCGTTGGAAAGTTTCTCGGGCAACATCGGGATGACGGTGCCGACGAGGTAGGTGGAGTTGCCGCGCGCCTGGGCCTCGCGGTCGAGGGCGGTGCCGGGGCGGACGTAGCTGGAGACATCGGCGATGTGGATGCCGATCTTGGTGTCGCCCTCGGGGGTGAGCTCGTAGGAGAGGGCGTCGTCGAAGTCCTTGGCGTCGTCGGGGTCGATGGTGAAGACGGGGATGGCGCGGTAATCGAGGCGGCCGGCGGCGTCCTTGGCGGGGACGGTGCCGGGGAGGAGGGCGGCCTCGCGCTCGACATCGGCGGGGAAGCCGGTGGCGAGGCCGAATTTTTCGTAGATGCCGAGGAGCTCGGCGCGGGGCTCGTGGGTGCGGCCAAGGCGGGCGGTGGCGGTGCCGGTGAGGGGTTTGCGGCGGTCGGTCCAGTCGTCGAGTTTGACGACGGCCTTGTCGCCGACGTTGAGCTCAAGGGCGGACGGGGAGAGGAGAACGTGTTGGACGAAGCGCGGGTCGTCGGGGACGAGGAGGAAATTGCGACCGGCGCGGACGACGTTGCCGACGACGGAGAGTTTCTCGCGGGTGATGATGCGGGTGACGCGGCCGACGGTCTCGCCGGGGCGACGGCCGGTGGCGCCGGGGTAGGCGCGGACGGCGACGGTATCGCCGGGGAGGGCGACGCCGGTGTCGTTGGGCGAAATCTGCATCGCGGGCGTGTCGGGTCCGGCGGGAGCGTTGGCGAGGATGACGAAGGCGGAGCCGCCGCCGCGAAACTGGATGCGACCGTAGAGCTCGTGGGGATCGGGCGCGGATGCGGGGGCGCGAGCGGGGGCGGGAGCGGGGGCGGGAGCGGCGGCGGGAGCGGGAGCGGCGGCGGGGGCGGGGCGTGAACGCGACGCGGGTTTGGGGGCCGACGGACGGGAATCGGAGCGGCCCTTGAATTGGGTAAGCGGGGCGGCCTGGGTGGCGGCGGAGGCACCACGCGGGCCCGGCTGGAAGATGGGGCGGCCGGCGACTTTTTGCTTTTCGTCGACGTGGGCTTTAAAGCGGGACTTGAGGTCGGCGGCGGGGGCGGCGCCGGCGAGGACGATGCGGCCCTTATCGTCGAGGCGGATGGCGCGGGACTTGGTGAGCTGGCGGACCTCGCTGGCGAGGGCGCCGGCGAGCTTCTTGTTCAGACCGAGAAGACGGCCGAGGATGAAAGGATTGGCGGGGCGGTAATCGGGCTCGCCGAGTTTGGCGAGGAGGCGTTCGCGGAGGGTCATAGGAAGAGTAATTTGCGCGGCGCGCGGGCCGAGCTTTCGAGTTGGCCTACGAAACGAGCGTGTGCATCGTCGGGCGATGAAAATCGTCCACGCAGCCAGCGAGCTGTTCCCCTACATCAAGACGGGCGGCCTGGCCGACGTGGTGGGCGCGCTGACGGGAGCGCTGGCGGACCGGGGGCACGAAGTCTCGGTGTTCCTGCCCGGCTACCGGGCGGTGCGCGAGCATCCGGACGCGGCCAAGGCGGCGGTGAAGTTGCGGCTCAAGATCGAGCTGGGCGACCAGTCGATGTCGGGCGAAGTGCGGGCGTTTTCCCCGCGGAAGAACCTCACGGTCTATCTGGTGTGCCGGGAGGAGTTTTTCGACCGGCGCGCGCCTTACGGCAACGGGGAGCGGGACTACGAGGACAACGCGGACCGGTTCATCTTTTTCTGCAAAGCGGTGGTCGAGACGATGCGGGTGGCGGAGTTGCAGGCGGACATCGTGCACGCCCACGACTGGCAGACGGCGCTGGTGCCGCTGCTGGTGCGGGAGAGCGAACGGCGGCACGGCGCGACGCTGGCGTTGAAGACCGTGTTCACGATCCACAACATCGCCTATCAGGGGCTGTTCCCCGCGGCGACCTTTGCGCGCACGAACCTGCCGGAGGAGCTGAACCAGATCGACGGCATCGAATACTACGCGCAGATCAGCCTGTTGAAGGGCGGCATCCTTTTCGCGGACCGCGTGACGACGGTGAGCCCGCGCTACGCGCAAGAAATCCAGACGCCGGAGTTCGGCTGCGGGCTGGACGGCGTGATCCAGACGCGGCTCGATGATTTGTCGGGGTTGATCAACGGCGTGGACACGGCGGTGTGGAACCCGGCGACGGACGCTTTGCTGCCGGCGCGCTACTCGGCGCAGGACCTTAGAGGCAAGGCGGTGTGCCGCGCGGAGCTGTTGAAGGGCGCGGGCATGGACCCGAAGTTCCAAGGGGTGGTGTTCGGCATGGTGTGCCGGTTGACGGAGCAGAAAGGCGTGGACCTCGTGTTGGCCAACCAGGAGTTTTTCCTCGAGGAGGACGTGAAGCTCATCGTGCTCGGCGCCGGGGACAAACGGATGGAGGCGGAGTTGCAGGCCTTGGCGGCGCGGGCGCCGGCTCGGGTCTTTCTGTGCGCGCGGCTCGACGAGGCGATGAGCCACCTGATCGAGGCGGGCAGCGATTTCTTTTTGATGCCGTCGCTGTTCGAACCCTGCGGCCTGAACCAGATGTATTCGCAGGTGTATGGCACGGTGCCGGTGGTGAGCCGGGTGGGAGGATTGGCGGACACCGTGGTCGACGCGGACGAATTCCCGGCGACGGGCACCGGGATCATGTGCGCGCCGACGGCCGCGGGCTTGAGCGATGCGTTGCGCCGGGCGCTGCGCCTGATCGCCGATCCCGCGCGCTACGCGGCGGTGCA
>JBDNFZ010000233.1:0-2859 GCA_041689555.1 Opitutaceae bacterium
AGAGCGGGGCGTTGACCGCAAACTCGAGGCCGATCTTCACGACGATCAAGGCGAGCACGGCACGCCAAAACCAGCGGTCGGAACGGGCGGCGGATTGCGCGTGGGCGTCGGCGGCCCCGGCGGAGTCGGCCGGGGCGGCGGCGGGTTGTCGGGCCAGTTGGGTAAAGGCGAGGAAGGCGAGCAGCGCCGCGGCCACCCCGGAAAGTCCGCCATAGGTGAAAAGCGCGGGCTCGAGGCCATACAGCGCGAGGCCGATGCCGCCGGGGGCGAGCACGAGGAGGACGCGCGTGCGGAAAGGGCGCAGGCGCTCGGCCCAGAGAGCGGCGAGGGTAAACACGGCGAGATTCCACGTGAGGTGACTTGCGCCGAAGTGGACGAAGTGGCCGGTCCAGAGCCGCCAGAATTCACCTCGCGCGATCGCCGCGCGGTCGAAGAGGAGGCGCACATCGAGGTTGGGCTGGGCGGCGACGCCGAGCGTGGCGGCGATCAGAACGATGCTGAGCCAGGGAAAAGCGAGCGGCGCGACGGGCGACGAGGGCGGAGCGGAAACCGGAGCGCGGGCGGACATACGACAGGGAGGCTTGAGGTGGAGCGGGTTGACCTCAACCCGCTTGTTTGGGATGGCGGCATCGGTTGGGAACGCGACGGCGTTGGGAGCGCGACGGCGCTCGGCGGGTTGGGGTCAACGCGCGCCACCTCGGATGGGGAATGCGACATTGGTTGGGGGCGCGACGTCGCTCAGCGCGTTGGGGTCAACGCGCTCCACCTCGGATAGGGAGCGCGATGTTGGTTGGGATCGCGACGGCGTTGAGCGCGTTGGAGTCAACGCGCGCCACCTCGGCGGACGATGCGCGCGAGGAGGAGCAGGCCGAGCGCGGAGGCGAAGATCGCGCCGAGGTCGCCGCCGCCGGTGTAGCCGGGACGGTGCTCGATCTTCACTTCGCCGGGAGCGTTCTTCACGCGCTCGCGGAAGGATTCGAGCTGGAGCTTGAGGTTGGCGATGAGCTCGGACGTGGCGGAATCAAAACCGGCGGCGCTGTCGGCGCGCAGGCGTTGCTGGACATACACGGCGGCGGCGCCGGCTTCCACGCGACTCGCGCCGGGCGCACGGAAGAGGAGATGGCGGCTCGCGATGTCGTAGACCGCGGCCTCCATCAACGTCTGGGTGTCGTTCCGGTTGCCCTTGAAAATGTAGGCGCCGACGATGGTCCAGTAAGCCAGCGAGAGGACGTTGGTGTTGGTGAACTGGACCTGGTCGAAGGCGACGAGCGCAATGACGTCGACGTTGAGCAGCGAGCGGACTTGGTCGAGGTTGGTGAAGCCGCCGCCGGCGCGCAGGTAGGTCGAGGGGACGAGCTCGATAGTCTGGATATAGTCGCGGCCCTTGAACTCGGCGGCGACGCGCGCGAGCAGCGCGGCCTTCTGCTGCTCGGAGACGCCGGAGTCGGCGGAGCGGTTGCCTCTGCCGTCGCCGCTCGGGACGAAGGCGATGCCGACGCGGAGCGGCAGGCGGAGAACGGGGATGGCGGTGGGCGGGAGCGGGTTGGTCTGATCGGGGTAGAGGTAGCTGACGACGCTGCTGGAACGTTCGGTATTCCGGGCGCGGTTGGAGTGATGGAAGCAACCGCCGGCCAGCACGACGGCGAGGGCGAGGACGAGGAGCCGACCGGCACGGAGCGGGCGCGAGGGGGAGGGGGTCATGAAGACAAGAATCCGCCGCGCGGAGGGGCGGAGCAACCGCGTTTTCCGGTCGCATTCGCCCGGGCCTTGGGGCGGGCCGGCGTGCGGCCGGACGGTGGCGCGTCTTGACGCCGGGGCGCTTCGCCCTTGAACCAGCGCGTCGGGTCAACGCACGCCACCTCGGTTCGCGGCACCCCGAATCGCAACTGAAGTTGCTACTACCAAAAAACCCATGGATCACCTGACCGCCGGAGACTACTGGAACGCCAACGCCGAGGCGTGGACGAAGCTCGCGCGCGCGGGCTACGACATCTATCGCGACCATCTGAATACGCCGGCGTTTCTGGCGATGCTGCCGCCGGTGGCAGGATTTGAGGGCCTCGATATCGGCTGCGGCGAGGGGCACAACACGCGGCTGATCGCGCTGCGCGGCGCGCGGATGACGGGGCTCGATATCGCGGAAATTTTCATCCGCCACGCGCGTGCGGAGGAGCAACGCGCGCCGCTCGGGATCACCTATCATCACGCGAGCGCGGTGGAGTTGCCTTACAAGGACGGGAGTTTCGACTTTGCTGTCGGCTGCATGAGCCTGATGGACATCCCGGAGACGGCGCGGGCCGCGGAGGAGGCGTTCCGCGTGCTGCGGCCGGGCGGATGGTTGCAGTTCTCGATTCTGCACCCGTGCTTCAATCCGCCGCACCGGCGCAACTGCCGCGACGAGCGCAAGCTCACGTATGCGGTGGAGGTCGGGGACTATTTCGACGGGACCGAAGGGCGGATCGACGAATGGATTTTCGGAACGGCGCCGCTCACGCTGCGCCAGAGTCTGCCGATGTTCAAGGTGCCGCGGTTTCACCGGCCGTTGGCGGCGTGGATCAACCTGCTGATCGCGGCGGGATTCGTGATCGAGCGCGTGGAGGAACCGAAACCGAGCGAAGCGACAGTGCTGGCACACCCGAGCTTACAGGATGCGCAGGTGGTCGCGTATTTTCTGCACGTGCGGGTGCGGAAGGCGGCGGGCCGCGTTTGAAAACCGACTGTAACTACTCAGGCGGGCAGTCGTTGGCGTTGTAAGGCGCAGCGAAAGGCCGCGGGCGAATTTTTCTAAAGTTCAGGCTGGGTTCTGGTGCGGGAATGTGCTACCGCAGTGCGCGATGGCAAGTATCGTGGTCCAAGGTC
>JBDNFZ010000234.1:0-3728 GCA_041689555.1 Opitutaceae bacterium
GAACAAACGTTGGTTCGGTTGGGTCGCGGCCAACGCCGGGAGCTACGACGCCTGCTGCCTGTCGGGCGATCTCTTGGATATGTTCGCTTTTGACCAACCGGGCGTATCCGCGAAGGCGCAGACGAGTTGGGCCTTGCGGTGGATGGCGGCGTTTCCGGGTCGGCTGTTTGTCTGCTCCGGTAACCACGACTGTTTGGCCGGAGAGGGCGTCGCATGGTTGCAAGCCGCGCGAAGTAATAACGAATCGGTCGACGGCGACTCTGGCACGCTGGGCGATTGGAATGTGTTCTGCACGCCGTGGGAGGGCAGCGTTCTTCCACAAGGAGAGCGGGTGGTGTTGCTCGCCCATGCGCCCCCGGAACGACTCGATGTTTCAACCGATGAGGCCGGCGATCACGGTAGTTTTGAAACTTCCGACATCGCTTCCGGGCTTTCGCGGGGCGGCGTGGTGCTTTCGGGGCATGTCCATAAACCACGGTCATGGCACTCTAATCTGAATCGCGTGCTTTGTCTCAACCCCGGAGTTGGCGACCCGGGATCGGAGGTGCCGAATCACACGCTGGTCGATGTGTCTAATCGTCGCGTGACGTTTCACGGCTGGGGCGCCGACCACGGTCCCATTGGGTTTTGAAACCGACGTTGATTCCATGCCGGCTACCAAGCGCCCTCCCGCCATGATCTATTTTGCCTACGGCAGTAACCTCTGCGAGCGGCGGTTCCTTCACCGTGTTAAGGCCGCGCGTTTTCTGCGCATCGGTCAGGTGCCGGGCTATCGCGTTGTGTTTCATAAACGAAGCAACGACGGATCGGGTAAGGCGACGTTGGTTGTAGATGAAACACAGGCAGTCATCGGAGCGCTTTTTGAGATCGATGCCGAGGCGCATCGGCGCCTCCGATACGCAGAGGGCTGGCCCAGGCATTATGTGGAGCAGGCCGTGAACGTGGAAACGTCCGCCGGGCTGTTGCCAGCGATCACCTATGTTGCCGCCAAAGAATTCTATGATCTTACGCAGATCCCTTATCGCTGGTATCTCGACCTGATTCGCTCCGGTGGAAGGAAGCTGGGCCTGCCGCCGGAGACCCTCGAATCGCTCGATGCGGCTCCGTCCAAAAATGACCCCGTTCAGAAAAGAACGAAGAACGAGGAGGCTTGGCTGAAGCTCGATTGAGATTTCAGGCGGGCTGTTCGGCTGGCGGCATTAGATGACAGCTCCCTTCAACTCTCCCTAGGAAATTTGAAAAGAAGTAATCACAAAATCGATAATATGAAAACGACACACTGGCTGACTGCGGTTCAGGAAAAAATCCTAGAAGAGATTAAGCGGCTGCCTCGGTCCGAGCAGTTGCGCGAGGCATTGCTCTGGCGTGGGTTTTTGGCGCATCAAGATGATGGCTGTATTAGGTTGGTCCGAATTGCCGAGAAAACGGACGCGGCGGATATCGCCAGCTTGGGGTCGCTTGCCGGCGTGATCGTAAAAACAATAGAAGGCGGCGAATGGTGCGCCGAGATTGAGTGGGCACACGCTCAGGAAGGTCGTGGAAATGCGATCAGGAGCATTCTAGACCTGCCCTCGCCGATAGGCATGACGAGTATCAACGAGCACTTGGATTTCGGGTGGCATTTTCCCGCCCAGGAATTGGATCTGGGCGTCGCGTTGCTAGCGCGCGGAATGATGCGCCTTGGCCTTCATACGAAAATCTCCGGCCACGGCAGCGCGGAAAGGTGCATGCTATATATCGAGTATGAAAATCATTCGTTGGGAATGGAGTTTCGTCGTCGATTCTATGCGCAATGGGTCCAACAGATGCCCAACTCAGGAGGTGTTACTTTCACGTCCGAGGTCTTCCGGGGGACGAAATTGGTGTTTGGAGCCGAGACCGATGACGCGGAAGAGGCATTCGCTCGGTTTCGTGCGGCGCAGGTATTGGGACGAGAAATTCATAACGGACTTCTGGGCGGTTTAAGCCTAAACCCGCCGGCCCTTTCTCTCGACGAAGCGAGACGACAAGTGCGGCAGTTGTTGGAGGAATAAACGACCTCGGCAAAGGAATCGCCGAAGGAACGGAAACGAATCTCCGGATTTTGTTTGCGACGAAGATTTCAGTAGCCGCATTGTTCGACCATGCCCCTGTGCGACCCCGGCAACTGGAAAAAGCGAGATAAAATCAACGGTTCCATATGGAAAAATTCGCCGGGGCGTCAGGCAAAACTCGCGCAGAATTTGTCCGTATCCCGGCCTGGCGATATCGGAGGCCAGCAAGCGATGCTTGCTACAGGGGACGCGCTCGGAAGTCCGACTAACCCGTTGCGCTGGGTGCCGGATTTGGTGGGCAAAAAAAGCGGCGGCAAAGGTGCAGTGATGATTATCGGGTCGGCGTATGCTCCGTTCGTGGCTCCAATTGCTCGGCGTCGGCATTCTATGACTTTGGCGCACTACCAGACCGCAACGCCTTTGGTTTGGCAGACGTTTTCTTTCGATCCGGAGGAAGGATTTTTGGCAAAAGTGGTGGGTCATGTCGCGCCGAATGGTGTTTTAGTAGATGATCCTAGTTATTACGGAAAGATCACAGCGATGCTTAACCAAGGCTTTGATTTGAGTCGGATCATCCTGACCGACTGGTGCCGTGCTTCATTTGTTAAACGTGAAACGGCGGCTAATCCGCGGGTCGACACAGGCGGGGACAGCGTTTGTGGAATGTCTAAAGGAATGGGTATCTTTTTCGCCTACGTGGAGCAGAATTTCGACTGGCATAGGAAACGGTTTTGTGGCTTCAGCGGTAAACTCATTATTCTCGGTGGGCTCGCTCACGATTGCCTCAAGTTTTTCTGCCTTAAGATGAAATGGCGGTTAACGTATCACCTTTTTGAAAACCTAGGAATTGAAATTAGCGGAGCAGTTACACCGGGTTTTTTTTGGACAAATGACTGCAACTTAAGTCTGATCGGTCGAATTCAGATTCCTGATCATGCAGTCATCGAGTTTGTCGTCGTATCGCACCCTGCGGCCCGCCCCAACGATACTTACCCGGAACCACTGAATCGCACGTCTCTCGTCACGTGGCTCAACCAAGACGGGCAGGCGCTCGTCGGTCCATGAACTCCACCTGACCTGCTCGTATGATCCGGAACGACACGCTGCTCAGGGATAGCACCGTGCGCCCAGCCAGTCTCGACCCAATCGAATGGCGCGATGCTCCATCTCTCGACCAATTCCTCGTTAGGATTGGATCAGCAACCGACGAGGGCTTTCCCCAAAGATCAGTCCCCATGTCGTGGCACCAAAAAGGACAGCCGAAGCGCGGCGGCATGCCAGTTGCGTTTGTGATGAACGGCGGCGGCCGAGCTGGATTTTCCGTCGAGAGAGGCGCGGACCTCGCCAAAATAGTTTCGGTCCTGGGCCGACTGTAGAGCGCGATATTGCCGGATATAGCCATTGCAGAGGCAAGGAAGGCGGTGACGGGTAATCAGGATCGAGTAGGCGAGGATCTTGCTGACGCAGGCGATGCACGCGCCATGGGTGCATCGCATGGCGTCGATACGTGGCATCCAAGTGGCTATTTCGCCGCCGTGGCGCGCATGGAGGTGGCGATAGACGCGGTTGAAATCCGTCATGCCGGCGCCACCGGCCCGAAAGGCATGAGGACTGTTCTCGGCCTTCTGGTTGTTGATGAGCCGGAGAAGTTCATTGGAGGTCATGGAATGGTTGGGCGTCGCGGTAGTTCGACTC
>JBDNFZ010000235.1:0-2984 GCA_041689555.1 Opitutaceae bacterium
CCGCGGTAGAGCCAGAGCTCGGCGGCGGCGAGCCACGGGGCGCGGGCGGTCGCGGCCTGGGCGAGGGCCTCGCGCAGCACGCGCAGGCAGAGCCGGTGCGTGCCGTGCGGATCATCGAGGTCGCCGGCGGCGTAGATGAGGTGCGGTTGAAACCCGGCTAACAGATCGCCCATGATCGCCACATCCGCCGGCCCGTAGGTGCGGCTGCGCGGGGTGGCGTTGTAGAACGGGAGTTCGAGAAAGCGCAGGCGGTTCTCCGCGACGCCGCAGACCCGCGCGGCGGCCGTGGCCTCGTGGCGGCGGACGAGGCTTTTCCAGCGTGTGAGTTCGGCGCTCGGGGGCAGGCTGTCGCCGGCACCGAGGCCGGCGGTGAGCGCCCGCAGGCTCTCCGCTCGCGCCGGGTCGGCCAAACCGCTGTCGCGGACGAAGGCGAGGAGGTTCCAGACGGCTTCGTTGGGCACGGACCCGGAGCCGGAGACCGCGTAGGCGATGTGGACCTCGTGGCCTTGGTCCACGAGCCGGCAGAGGGTGCCGCCCATGGAGATCACGTCGTCGTCGGGATGCGGCGCGAGGACGAGCACGCGCTTCGGGAAAACTTGGGCGGAAGCGGCGAGGAGCGGACGCACGGGGGCGTCGCCGGGTTTGGATTTCTGCGGATTCCGGCCGCCGGGCCAGCCGGTGATGGTGTGCTGGAGTTGGTAGAAACCGACGAGATTGGTCTCATAGGCCGAACCGTGGAGGCGGACGAGATCCTGAAGGCCGGCCTCGTTGTAGTCGTCGTCGGTGAGCTTGAGGATGGGCTTCCGCTTGAGTTGCGAGAGCCAGAGGATCGCGCGGCGCGTCATGCGTTCGTCCCACGCGAGGCCCTGGTCCTCGAGGGCGCCGATGAGCCAAGGGGTGCGGTTGCGGGTGAGCGCACCGGAGGCGGCGGTATCGAGCACGTAGAGCGTGGCCGGGTGTTCTTGGAGGAAGGAGGCGGAGACGTGGGCGTTGACTTCGCCCTCGACGGCGGTGCGGACGATCTCGGCCTTGTGCTGGCCCCACGCCATCAGGACCACGCGGCGGGCGTCGAGGATGGTGCGCACGCCCATCGTGATGGCGTGGCGCGGCGTGGCGTCGTTGCCGCCGAAGTCGCCGGCGGCGTCACGACGGGTGAGCGGGTCGAGGGTGACGAGGCGGGTGAGCGAGTGGCGCGGGCTGCCGGGCTCGTTGAACCCGATGTGACCGGTGCGGCCGATGCCGAGGATCTGGAAATCAATGCCGCCCGCGGCGCGGATCGCGGCCTCGTAGGCGGCGCAGTGCGCGTCCACCTCCGACTTGGCCACGGTGCCGGAGGGCAGGTGGGTGCGCGCGGGATCTAGATCGACGTGGTCGAAGAGATGCCGGCGCATGAACGACCGGTAACTCTGCGCGTGCTCGGGCGGGAGCGGGTAATACTCGTCGAGGTTGAACGTCGTGACGTTCGCAAAGCTCAGACCCTCCTCTTTGTGCAGGCGCACGAGCTCGGCGTAGAGGCTCACCGGCGTGGAGCCGGTGGCGAGGCCGAGGACGACGTCGCGTTTTTCCGCCTGACGCGAGCGGATCAGCGCGGCGATTTCGGCGGCGACGGCGCGGGAGGCCTCGAGGCTGCCGGGCAACACGGCGATGGCGGCTTGTTCGTAGCGGGAGCGGGCGAGGAGATGGTTCGAGAGCATGGGCGGGAAGAGGCGAGAGGCTTGAGGGGAGAGGCGTGAGGCGAAAGGCGTGAGGCGTGAGGGGCGGAGGGGAAGCGGCGGTGGGATAATAGGGCTGGCCCGGGCCGCCTCAAATGGCAAAAATGACGATGTTTTTAACGAATATGCCAGCCAAGCCCGCCGCCTCTCCCACCCCCGACTTGGGCCAACTCGTCGCCCGCCTGCCGCAACCGCTCCATCAGTTGCAGGGTCGCTCGGCGAAGTCGCTCGCCCTGCCCGACAACATCGTCTGTTTCCAGCGCCGCACCGCCGCGGACCTCAACAAACCCCGCCGGGGTCGCGCGCTGCATCACCGCTTCGTGCTGATCTGCGCGCTCCGGACCACGGTCACGGTGTGCGTGGACGACCGGTCGATCCGGCTCAAATCGGGCGAGGCGCTGCTCGTCTTCCCGTTTCAATTTCACCACTACGCCGAAGCCCAGCAGCGGGAACTTTCGTGGCTCTTCGTCACGTTTGAGCTGGCCGGGCCCGAGGCGCTGGCGGCGTTGCGTTACCAGCCGCTGCGGCTGACACCGCCGTTGCTCGCGCTCGTGGCCGAGCTCGTGGCGGCTTACGAGACGGAGCGCACGGCGGACCTTTCGGTGTTGTTGCTCGCGCTGTTGTTGGAGCGCCTCCGGCGGTTGCGTCCCGGCGCGCCCGAGGCCGAGGCGCAGGCTGGGCCGCAGCCGGGTCTCATGCTGCGCGTCAATCAACTCGCGCAGAGGCCCGGCGGGCCGCTCGGGCTGGGCAAGATCGCGCGCTCCCTCGGCATCAGCCCGAGCCATCTGCGCGCGCGTTTCCGCGCCTCCTGCGGCGTGAGCATCGGCCGGCATCTGCGGCAACTCCGCCTCGAGCAAGCCTGCGGACTCCTGCGCCTCGGGCCCCAGCGCGTTTCCGAGATCGCCGAGCAGTGCGGGTTCTCCTCGATCTACAGTTTCAGCCGCGCGTTTCGCTCGGCCTACGGCGTATCGCCGCTGGCCTACCGCCACAGCGGCCGCGCGGCGCCGGCCAGTCGGCGCGCGGGCCGGCGCCCGGTCCGCGGTGGAACGCGTTGACCCCTGCGCGTCGATTCCCTCGGCGCGGCGCGACGGTTTCGTCGCCGTCACCGCATTGGCACAAACGATGTATTTTTGTAACTACTCAGGCGGGCAGTCGTTGGCGTTGTAAGGCGCAGCGAAAGGCCGCGGGCGAATTTTTCTAAAGTTCAGGCTGGGTTCTGGTGCGGGAATGTGCTACCGCAGTGCGCGATGGCAAGTATCGTGGTCCAAGGTC
>JBDNFZ010000236.1:0-4551 GCA_041689555.1 Opitutaceae bacterium
AAACCAGGTCGACCTCTTCGACGGCATCGTCCAAGCACTGGCCGCTCAGCCTTGGCTACCGCCGAAACCCCCGCCCGTTTCCCAAGCCCAAGCACCGCCAAACTCACCTCAGGCTAAAGTTGCCGCCTGAGCAGTTACGATCCTTCTTCCTATGCCAATCCCTCGATCCGAAGCGTCATCGTTCGCCCGCCCCGCCGCTCCCCGAAATTCCCTGGCGTTTTCTCGCCTGCTCGCCGGTCTACTGGCCGGCGCTCTTTCCCTCTCGACTGTCGCCGCCGCCGATGGCCCTCCGCCCACCGGCACCATCGAGGGTCGCGTCCTCAACCTTCAGAGCGGTGATTATGTCGAGAAGGCCCGCGTGACCGTCGACGGCACGACGCTCGAGGTCTTCAGCACGACGGGCGGCGAATTCCGCCTCACGCAGGTGCCGTCTGGCCCGGCCAAGGTGCGGATTTTCTACACCGGACTGAGTCGGCTGACCGAAACGGTCGTGGTCACGCCGGGCTCCACCGTGCGGCGCGATTTCCGTTTGGGTGCCAGCGCGGCCTCTTCGCCGACCGAACCCCAAGATGGCACAGTCCAACTCGCCGGCTTCGTCGTGGAATCGTCGAAACAGATGGACGGTGCCGCGATCGCGATCAACGAGCAGCGCTTCGCGTCGAATATCGTCAACGTCGTCTCGGCCGACGAATTCGGCGCCGTGCTCGAGGGTAACCCGGGCGATTTCCTGAAATATCTCCCTGGTATCACCATCGACTTCATCGGCGGAGCGGCTCGCTCGATCTCGATGGGCGGTGTGCCCCCGGAATACGTGCCGATCACCATCGGCGGCTTCGATCTTTCTACGGTTTCCGGCGGCGGCACTACGCGCAACGTGGACTTCCACACGATCTCGATGAACAACATGGCGCGCGTCGAGGTGGTCCACTCGCCCACCCCCGAGTCTCCAGGGTCCGCCCTCGCCGGTTCGGTGAACATGGTCCCACGCAGCGCCTTCGACTACGCGCGCCCCCGCACCAACTACAGCGTGTTTTTCATGATGCGCGATAATGAGAAGAATCCGTTCAAGGAGACTCCGGGCCCGCGCTGGATCAAAACGCGCAAGGTCCACCCCGGTTTCGATTTCTCTTACATCAAGCCCGTCAATGACCGCTTCGGCTTCACCATCACCGGCGCCGACACGAAGCAATACACTCAGGAGGAACGCTCGGCCAACACGTGGCGCGGCGCCGGTGCCGCGACCAACGGCCTCACCGCCACGACCGCGGTCACGCAGTATCCCGACACCACCCCCGACAAACCGTATCTCACCGACTACGTCGTCGAGGATGGCGGCAAGCACACCCAGCGCCGCTCGCTCGGCACGACCATCGATTACAAATTCTCCCCGGCCGACCGCCTTTCCTTCGCGCTCGAATACGCGCTCTACGACTCGCCTCTCAACCAGCGCAATGTCACCTTCCTCGTGCAGCGCGTGGACCCCACGGCGTTCTCGACGAACTCGACCCGCGGTCAAATCGGCCGGGGCGAGATTCGCCAGACCTCGCAGTCGCGCCACCACGCGCGCAGGAAGTTTATGCCGATGCTCACCTACCGGCACAACGGCCCGGTCTGGAAATGGGAGGGCGGCGCGGCCCATTCGCAGGAAGAACTCACCTTCCGCAGCATCGACAAGGGTTACCTGAACAACATCACGTCCATCCGCCAAAACGTGACCATCAACTTCGAGGACAACTTTTACCTCCAGCCCGGCCGCATCACCGTTTTCGACGGCACGACCGGTGCCGCAGTCAATCCCTACGATCTTAACAGCTACGTTCTCTCGACGGGCACCGGCACGTCGAGCCGCACGCAAGACGTGAGGCGCAGCGCCTATGGCAATCTCTCCCGGAGTTTCGACCTCGGCGGCACCCCGCTCACGCTCAAGGGCGGCGTCGATGTGCGTCAGGCGATTCGCGACAACCGCGTGACCACACCGTCCTATACCTTCGTCCGCGAAAATGCCTCACTCCTTTACGACGAGGTCTTCTCGCAACGCACCGCCCCTTACGGTTTCCCGCAAATCCAATACGTCAGCACACAGGAAGCCTACAACTACTACCGCGACAATCCCTCGAAGGTTACGACCGACCAGAACGCGCTTTTCCGCTCGCAGGTAAACGGATCAAAGCTCGCCACCGAGGTAGTTTCATCCGCCTACCTCCGCGGCGATATCGCCCTTCTGGATCGCCGTCTGAAACTCGTCGGCGGTCTCCGCGCCGAGCAGACCAACGTCGACGGCGAGGGCCCGCTCACCGATCCCACGGGCGCCTACCAGCGCAATGCCAGCGGCCAGATCGTGCGCGCGGCCAACGGCACCCCCCTGCTCGTCGTGCCCACCAACGCGGGCCTACCTTACTCGCAGCTCACGTTCATCGAGCGCGCCGCGAAGTCGCAGAAGGAATACCTCCGACTCTTTCCCAGCCTCAACGCCAGCTACAATGTCCGCGAAAACCTCATCGCCCGCGCCGCCGCCTACAGCTCGGTCGGCCGGCCGAATTTCGCGCAATACGTGAACGGTGTCTCGCTCCCCGATCCCGAGACGGCGCCGTCGACTGCCACCATCGTGGTCAACAACGCCGGCATCAAGGCGTGGAGCGCCAACACGACGAAGGTGCGGCTCGAGTATTACTTCGAAGGCGTCGGCCAGATATCGGTCGGCGCGTTTCGCCGCGACTTCGAAAACTTCTTCGGCGTGACCACCTTTGCTGCCACGCCCGAATTCCTTTCCCTCTACTCCATCGATCCGGCCACCTACGGCCGGTTCAACGTCTCCACACAATACAACCTGCCCGGCAAGGTCCGGATGACCGGCTACGAATTCGATTACAAGCAGGTGCTCAATTTCCTCCCGCAGTGGGCGCGCGGCGTGCAGGTGTTTGCCAACGCCACCGCCATCAGCGCGACCGGCGACGACAACGCCAACTTCTCCGGCTACGTCCCGCGCAGCTACAATTGGGGCGCCAGCCTCACGCGCCAGCGATTCAATCTCCGCGCAAACTGGAACTATCGCGGCCTCTCCCGCGGCAACCCCATCACCGGCCGCAGCCTCGCGCCGGGCACCTTCAACTGGACTTCCAAACTCCTCTTCGTCGATGTGCAGGGCGAATACAACCTCCGCAAGGGCCTCGCGTTGTTCTTCGCGCTGCGCAACGTGACCGACACCCCCAACGATACGAAAATCTATAGCCCAGAAACGCCGCTCGTCTCCCGCTTCCGTCAGCGCACCTACTATGACTCGCTCTGGTCGTTTGGCGTGAAGGGCACGTTTTAATCCTCAACTCCGTTTTGCTTTTACGATGAATCCGTTCTTTCACCGCCTCGTCGCTTTCGCCGCGCTGCTCTTCGTTCTCACCCCGGTGCGTGCGGCGTCGGCGACGGAGCCGTTCTTCTTCATCCAGCTCAGCGACCCGCAGCTCGGGATGTTTACCGAGAACAAAGATTTCGTGCAGGACACCGCCAACTTCGATTTCGCCGTCACCGCGGTGAACCGTCTCAAGCCCGCCTTCGTCGTCATCACCGGCGACCTCGTGCACAAGCCCGGCGACTCCGCGCAGATCACGGAATACAAACGCATCGCCGCCAAGATCGACCCTGCGATCCGCGTCTACCACATCGCCGGTAACCACGACGTGGAAAACGTCCCCACGCCCGCGAGCCTCGCCGCCTACGAAAAAGCCCACGGTCCCGACCGCTACGTGTTTCGCGAGGGCAGCGTCACGGGGATCGTCCTCAACTCCTCGCTCATCCATTCGCCGCAGGGGGCGCCCGACCAACTCGCCGAGCAGGAGCGGTGGTTGCGCGCGGAACTCACCAAGGCCCGCGCCGCGGACGCGCGGCACATCGTGATCTTCCAGCATCACCCGTGGTTCCTCGCGAGCGCGACGGAGGCCGACCAGTATTTCAATATCCCGCTCGTGCGCCGGGCGCCCTACCTCGCGCTCTTGCGGGAATTCGGCGTGAACTACGTCTTCTGCGGTCATTATCACCGCAACGCCGTGGCCTCTTCTGACGGCCTCACCAACATCACGACCGGCCCGGTCGGCAAACCCCTCGGCGGGTCCCAGTCGGGCCTGCGCGTCGCCATCGTGCGCGACACCGGCATCGAGCATCGGTATTATTCGCTCGGCGAGTTGCCGCTGCGCATCGACCTCTCGCCCCCAAAGGAAAAGAAAGCGCCGCCCGCGCCCGCTACGAAATAGGCGCACCGCGTTCCTCCGCCGCGATCGAGCGCGGCAACGACCGGCAGGATTTGTTCGCCGCCAATAACCCTGTGAGCCGGAACGATGCAGAAGGGGTCACCACGAAAGACACAAAATACACGAAAATCAGAGGAACCCCGCTTCATCTCGGAGAAACGCAGTCTCTCCACTTTGAGGGATCCGATCCACGTAGCGACTGGGGAGGGCAAGGTGTTCATTTCGTGTGGTTCGTGTATAAATCCAGTTTCCTGTCAGTAGTTTCCTGTCAGTAAACCCCTCCCGGTCTGGCGCCTTGGAAATCCAGTTTCCT
>JBDNFZ010000237.1:0-16962 GCA_041689555.1 Opitutaceae bacterium
AGCCCGACTTCGCGGGAAGGATCGGTTTCCCCAATTACCAACTCACGAACAACGGTGCCAATATCCGACGGATGGAGCGACGGCTGAAGGGCTTGGCCGACGAGGGCGGGCGAGCGTCAGTGACGTTCGAGTTTCCCGGCGGACGGGTGGAAGACAGCGCGGAAGAGTGCCGGGTGCGGATCTATCACGATGCGAAGCCGCCGGCCGAAACCATCGCGAAGCTACGGACCTTTGGGTTTCATTGGCCGCCGTCGCTCGGCTGCTGGGGGCGGCTGCGCAACGACTCGGCCAGATACGCAGCAACCCAGATTACCGGGGTGCGCTGGCCGGATGCAGGCGAGACCTCATCGGCCCATCCGACACCGAACGGGCGCCGGCCCCACGACTGTAACCGACCCCGACCGCCATTTCCCACTGGCCCGGCAGGTTGAATTCCGCGTCGCCAGTGAACGGCGGCGGCCCGCTCTCGGCGCCGACCCTCGTGGCGAGAAGAAATGACAAGAGCACGAGGTCGGCTCGATGGATTTTTGTGAAAATAATCAGGCAGCCGGCAGCCACAGGGTGAAAGTGCTCCCTGCCCCGGGCGGACTGCTGACCTCCGCGCGGCCCCCGTGGGCGTGCAGGATGGCCTGAACGAAACTCAACCCGAGACCAAGGCCGCGCTGCGAGCGGCTCTTGTCGCCGCGGTAAAGCCGGTCCCAGATGCGCGGCAGATCCTCCGGCGGAATGCCCGGACCCTGGTCGCGCACGACAATCTCAACGGCACCCGCCGCCAGCGCGCGCGCCGTGAGCGTCACTTCCGTTCCCTCCGGGCTGTATTTGAGCGTTGTCCGCGAGGTTGGCCACGGCCTGCTGCAGCCGGACCTTGTCGCAAAGGGCCACCAAGTCCGGTGCTACCTCGACAGTGAGTCGGATATTTTTCCCCTCCGCCACGTATTCGTAAAGGTCAACCACGCCGCACAAGAGGTCATTCAGGTTCACCGGCTCGCGGTGCAGCTTCATGGCCCCGGTCTCCGCTTCGGAAATGTCCATGAGCGCGCGCAGCATAGTGAGCACGCGCTCGGTTTCCTCGATGGTGTCAGCCAGCGCTTCGCGGGCGGCGGCCGGATCGGCGGGGTTCTGCAACGCCAACTCGGCCGAACCGCGCATCCGGGCGAGCGGCGTGCGGAGGTCGTGAGCGACATTGTCGAGCGCCTCCCGCATGCCACGGATCAGGGCCTGGTTGCGAGCGAGCATCTGGTTGAGGACGGTGACGAGCTGGCTGAGCTCGTCCTCGCTCCGCCGCTCTGGGACGCGGGCGCCGAGGTCGCCGGTGGCGAGAATGCCGCGGACCGTGGCGAGAATGCCGCGGACCGGCGCGAGCGCGCGCCAGGTCAGCCAAAAACCAATCAACACGCCGACGACAATCGCCGGCACGATGATCCGGGCGAAGACCCCGGCGAATTCGTCCACCAGTTCCCGCCGGTCGGAGGTGCGGGCGCCCGCCTGCAGCAACCGACCGTCGCGCAGGCGCGCCGTGTATACGACCCAGGTGCGGCTGCCATCAGCGGTCGGCACTTCCTGCCAAGTCGGCTTGTCCCCGGGCGGCGGGGCACCATCTACGGTGATGCGTGCCGGATCGAGATCATCCCGGCCGCGATCCTCGGCCGGCTGCACTATGAGTTCAGACGTGCCGTCCGGCCCGACGAGTCGCACGAAGAGCACGTTTTTCTCCAGGTCCTCACCATCGGAAAAATCAGCAAGCAACCGTTCCCTGCCCTCGCGCTCTTAACGCACGACCAGTTGTTCCAGCTGCGACTTCACGAGCTCGCGGTCTTTCTTGCGCAACAGGGAGAGCAGCTCGACGTAGGCGAAGGCGAAGAAGGCCAGCGCGAGCAGGCCGAAGAACGCGGCGTAGTAGACGTTCAGTCGGAAGCTGAACGCGCCGGCGACACGCTTAATCCACTTTGAAAACATAACCCGCCCCCCGGACGGTCTGGATGAGTTTGGTATCGAAATCCCGGTCGACCTTGCCGCGCAGACGACAGACGAGCACGTCAACAACATTGGTCTGCGGATCGAAGCTGTAGTCCCACAGCCGCTCCAATAGGAAGGTCTTGGTCAGCACGCGTCCGGCATTGCGCAGCAACAGTTCAAGCAGGGCGAACTCGCGCGTCTGCAACTCGAGCCGACGGCCGGCGCGGACGACCTCGCGAGTGAGTAGGTTGAGGGTAACGCCACCGCCGGACAGTTCGGAGGCCGCTTCGCCCGGCTGGGCGCGGCGGATGAGCGACTGGACACGGGCGAGCAACTCGGAGAAGGCAAAGGGCTTGGTCAGGTAATCGTCGCCGCCCGCCTGCAGGCCGCAGATGCGGTCTTCGAGTTTGGCGCGGGCACTCAAAATGATGACAGGCAAAGTGTTTTTCTCCACGCGCAACGTCTCAATGAGGGCTAGCCCGTCGAGCTTGGGCAGCATGAGGTCCACCACGGCGGCAGCATAGTGCCCTTGGCGAGCAAGGGCGAGACCGTCGAGACCGTCGGCGGCGCGATCCACCGCAAAGCCGGCCTGTTTGAAGCCGCCGGTGACAAACGCGGCGAGCTTGGAATCGTCCTCAATGACTAGGATGCGCAAGGTGGTGAGTGGTTTCAACGGGTGACGGTGAAGCGATGCTCCACCAGCACCCGGTCGTCTTGGTTGCGTCCGCTCCATTCGACGGTGACGGCCGGACCGCCGTCATCTACCACGCGCATAAGCCCGAATTGGCCGGGGCCGGGAAAGGTGCCGTGGCTATACGGGCCGCCTTTGACCGAACCCTTGCGATCCAATGCGGCCGCCTGGAACACGGGCGCGCCGACCGTCTTGGCGGGTCCGTAGCGGTTGTTCGATCCGTCATCGATGGCGAGCATGTGGGCGTCGCCGCTGATGATGCACAGGTTGCGGATTCCGTTCTCTTCGATGAAGCCCGCGAGTTCGGCCCGCTCAGTGGTGAAGCCGGTCCAGCGGTCTGCGTTCTCCGCGGCGGTATCGTCGCCGATCCACGGCACGGAGTTGATCCAGACGATCAAAGCGTGGCTGTCGCGTGCGGAGAGCAACTCTCGTTTCAGCCAGGCTTTTTGCTCAGTCCCGAGTATCGTGCGATCTGGTCCCTCGGGCACCGTGCGCGGCGATCTTTCGGAGCGGGCGTCCGCCATGAGGAACCGCACGCGACCGATGGTGAAAGCATGGTAGATGGGTCCGTCCACCGGCACTATCAGCGGGTAGTGCGGCACATTGGTGCGATAAGCGAGTCGCGAGGCCCCACGGCTGGGCGAAGAACTGTCGGAGTTGTTCGGCCCGAAGTCATGGTCATCCCACATGTAGGCGACCGCCGTGGTGCGGTAGAGCTTGGACTGTGTGGGCGACGCGAGCGCCTTATCATAAGCGGCGTGAAAGAGATTCACCTCATTTTTTGCGATATCCTGGTAGTGCAAGTCGCCGGTGTGGAGAAACAGCAGCGGCTCGTGCGCAGCGATGGTTTGAAAGACCGGATGCGCGGAACCCGTTTCGGCGCAGGAGCCGAGCGCAATCGTGAAGGAGGCTGGACCGACGGGAAACGTGCGCACCCGGCCCGAGGCGGATCCCACGGTATAATGATAGACGGTGTCCGCAGTCAGGCCTGTAACCGGATAGTCGGCGATCCACCCCCCTCCCGCCGACACAACGCTGTCTGCGGCTATCTCCCGGGCGTCGCCTAGGCCGACATCGCGCCCCAGGCGAATGGCCGGCGCAGACTCGCCTTCGTATTTCACCTTGATGCGAACGGAATCAGGCGTGACCGCCCCGCTCCACATCCATCTGACCTCGCCAGCGGAAAGAACAATTGCGAAGCAAAACACGATACAGACTAGTCGGAATAATTGCATGATAAGGTGGAATTGTTGACGTTAATTGGTTGGCCGAGGATCGTCTCGGACCGAGGAATTTGCGTAGAGCGGTGAGGTGATCCGTGCCGATGACATCAACCCCGGCGGCGCGAAGCACCAGCCAGCAGGCGGGGGTCTCGGGCGTGTTCCAGAAACGGAGCAGCCGGCCCTGTAGATGGGCGCGGGCAACCAAATCCGGCAGCCGCGCCTGCTCCGGAAAATGGACCATCGCCTCTCCGCGCAAAGAATTTCGCCCGGTTATCGCTGATGAGCGGGATAAGGTCGGCCGACGCGCCCGAGTCGAGATCCTCCATGCGACCGTCGAGGGCCGCGCGACAATATGGCTGGACGGACACGAGCCCGCGGGCCCGGTTGCCCGAAATGATGAAGGGGACCAGTCCGGCCAGATCTGGATATTGCGCCAGCACCGCATCAAGCGCCCGCCATGTCGGATCGGCATCAGTCTTCACGTCGATGAGCAAAATGACCGGGTAGTGCTCTTTTTGCTTCAGCCAGACCCGCAAGGGATCGAGGGAGAGCGATTCCAAAGTGCGGTCAGACCTTACCTGCGTGGACTCGTGTGCAACCAGCGGCCGAACTCCCGCCAGATGCACATCGGCTTCGATGACGTCGAAATGCTGCGCCAAGGCATCCAGCAGCGGTCTGGGTTGCTCGTATTCGTTGTGTGAGTGGGCCCGCGTCCCGGCGACAGCAAGGCCAGAGACAGCCAGAAAGAGCAGAAGTCCGCCAGGGCGCATGAGGGGCGGGCCTACTGCTTTGCCGACGACCCGCGGTGGATGGCCCCCTTGAACAACACACGTCCCTCCCGGTCGATGAACTGGTAATCGAAACGGTCGGGCGTAAGCGTGGCGGCCAGAAAGCCGGATGTGAGGCCATTCGCAAACAGCGAATTGGGCCCGGGGTTCATCTCGCCACGCACCGAGGAACCCGCACCGGAGGTGATGTAGTGGACCGGACCTTCCTTGATAACTTCCATGTCGTGGTCGTGCCCGTTGAGGTAGGCTTGCACGCCGTATTTTTCCAGCAAAGGTCGGACGAGGCGGATCATGTCCTCGCTGTCCCCGTGCTTGGCCGAGGACGAGTAGATCGTGTGGTGCCCGACAACGAATTTCCATTGGGCTTTCGAGGCGGCAAGTTTCGACTCCAGCCAGGCCAACTGGGCCTTGGTGTCCTGGCTCGAGACCTGCGCGGCATATTTGGTCTCCTTGTAATAGCTCGAAATGAACGGCGAGGTGTCGGTGACAAAGAACCCGGCGCTGACCTCGGCCGTGACCTGCCAAACGACGGCGTAATAGCGGGCGGGCAACTTCCAACGCGGACTGAAGAGCGTATATTCCACCTGCGCCTGCGGGTTGGTGCGGTAGTCGTGGTTACCGAGGCTCACATACCAAGGGATCTGCAGCGACGGCGCGGTGTAGATGTCCTCGAACGAATATTTCCACAGCGAATCATGCACATCCTTGACGCCGTCGTCATAGATGTTGTCGCCCGTCGCGACGATGAAATGGGCCGCCGTGGCTGCGGCGGTCCGGCCCATCTGCTCGGCCGTCTCCTTCTGGTGATGGGCACCGCGCCGTCCCCAGTCCCCCACGACAAGGAAGCGGAGGGAGCCGTCCGGCAGAGGCGCCTGGGCGAAGGCCGGCAGGGCCGCCAACAGGCCGGCAAAAAGTGCGCGGAAACGGCAGTTCATGGAGGAGAACCGGAGTTTATTTTTTGGCAGCCATGAAGTCGGCCCACGAGTAGAAATGGAAGACCTTGCCGTTGGACATCGCGACAAAAAGACCTTGGGGGAACCCGGGTAGCGCCACGTTCGTCACGTCGCTGCCGTCACTCTCGATCGTGGATACGTCGACACTCTTGACGAAGGTGTGCGCATGCGGATTGGCGGCGGTTCCCTCGCGGGTGTAAAGGCGGAAGGAATTGTCCTGTTGGTTCGAGACCACAATGTAACCCGTGCCAGGGCCGGTCCGGTAGATCGAGATGCCTTCGCGGTCCTCGGCGAAGCCATCCAAGCCGATTACGGCGAGTTGCTCGTCGGCATCGTCGGCGGCCGGATCGGCGTGATACTTGCGGACACCGTAGGCCTCGTCGGAGAAATAGACGTGACCCAGCTCATTGTCCACCGCGATGGCCTCGATTTCCTTCCTGCCGCTCCAGTCGCCGAAGGAGCGGGTGAAGACGCCGCGGAGGACGCCGTTGCCGTCGTCGATCAACCGATATTGGTGGAGGTAGCCCTTGGCCGGGGCCTGATAATCGGAGCGGCTCACGATGGCGAAGACCGCGCCGTCGGCCGGGCGGGTGTAGAGCGCGATGCCCATGCAGTCCCGGGCCAGCTCGCCCGCGAACACGGGAATGCCGCCGTTGTCCACCGGGGCCATGTCGGGCAAACGGTAGACACGAAGCCGGTGGGCGTAGCGCTCGGTGACGACGGCGATGTCGGTCGGTTTGCCCCCGAGCATCACACCGTAGGCGATGTCCACGTTGTTGGGACGAGTAATCCCGCGCACGACCTTGTCGTGTTTGATCTTCCCGTCGAGACCCCAGACGTAGAGGGCGCCGTCTGTGTTCTTGTCGGTGCCAAGGATGAGACTCTCGGCCGGGTTGGCCGAATTGATCCAGATGGCTGGGTCATCGGTATCGTGTTTGGTTGGCTCGGTTATAACGCGGGGCACCAGGGCGCCCGGTGAGGGACCGGTCTTGCCGGGTTTGGCGGAGACACCGATGGTGGCAAGGCAGAGGACGAGCAGTAGGTGGATTTTCATTAGGATCGGAGGTTGGGGGATCAGCCGGGAAGCAGGAGTGAAACAGGTCGGCCCGCAGTGTGGCCGACCTAGATTGCGCAAAAGATACCGGCGGATTACAAAACGGTAATCCGCCTGATGTTATCAGAAGTTGAACCGGACGCCGACGTTGGCCGACCATGTGTAATACTCGAATTTACGCAGGCCGTTCGTGACGTTGTAGACGGCCTTGTAGGGCTCCTCGTTTACGTTTAGCCACTCGGCATAGATGGTGTAACGGTCACTCAGCTTGTAGTTGGTGCTGATGTCGATCTGGGAGTGATCGAGAACATACTGATCTCCTGGCGTGCTTGAGCCGAGGAGGCTCAGATGCCGGCTCCGATGATTCAGTGAGACACGCGCGAAGAAGCCATATTTCTCGTAGGAAACGGCGAGGTTGTAGAGTGTCCTAGACTGGTTCAGGAACGGCACCTTCTCGCCATTTCGTGAACCCCCAAGGACGGACTCGCTATCGGTCAGGGTGAGATTGGCAAAGAGGCCCAAACCGTCGAGAGGTGACGGCAACCCGGTGAACTGTTGCTGCCACTCCAATTCGAGGCCCGTTACCGTAGCGGAGTCCCCGTTGAGCAGTGTGGTGAGGGCGCCGCCCGAGACGCCGCCTCCCGGCACGACTTGCGCGAAGATGAAATCCGAAATGTCCTTGTGGAAGACACCGATGGAGAACACGCCCAGCTCCTCCGGGTAGAACTCGACCGACGCGTCGAAGTTGAGCGACTTGTAGGGCTTTAGATTTGGGTTTCCCTGGAAAACATCGTCGTCCTCAGTCACGCGACTGCTGGATGAGTCGAGTGGTTTCGGACGGGCGAGGGTTGAGGTAATTGAGGCGCGGCCGACGAGGCGCTTGGAGAAGCCATATTTAGCGACGATGCCTGGCAACACGGTCGTGTAGTCGCGCGCCGCGGAAGTGCGTATGAGCGTGGAGGCGCTGTCGTTGACGACGCTCCACCCGCGAGTCTTAAAATCTGTCTCTTCAACGCGGACGCCACCGATGAGGGTCAGTTTGCCGGACGTGATGTCGGCCATCACATAACCGGCGAGGATGTTCTCATCCATTTCATAGTCTTCGATCGCATCATTCACCGCGGTGTCGTTGGCATTGACCGTGAAGCGGGTGGGGTTGGCAGCGTAGAACGCACGGAAGGCGGCGGGATTTATGCTTGGGATTGTTGCCGCCGCCCCTCGGGGGGAGAAGCGTGCAAACTCGGTGAGCGGGAGCGACCCTGATGCCAGGATCACGGCTTCGCTTGAGAGGTCGACGGTGCGCGACTTTGCGCGGTATTTCGCGCCAAACTTCAAGTGACCACCGTGCCCGGCGATCTTCGTGGCCTTCTTGAAGTTCGCCGCGAAAGTCCACTCGTCTTCGTCATTGAACCCCCGGTCGAGAGCCCATCCATTGAAGCTGTAGGCCGCGGGGGCGATGGCCGTTCCGGCGCCGGTGAAAATTGGATTCTTGGGATCCGTGATGTTGTAGCCGTAAGAGGTGGAACTCGTGCGGAAGACTGGCTGAAAACGGAAGGAATCGGTGAGTTTGGCGAGGGACCAAGCGGTGAGATAATCAATCTCCCAATCGCCTCGCTGGTGCTCGCCGCCGGCGGAGATGGAATATACCTTGTTGTGTTCGTAGCGATCCTTCAGGTCGACTTGGATGCGGCTGCCAGTGACGTTGCCGGTAGTGTCGCTGGTCGGGGTCGTTCGCGAAGGCGCCCCGCGAAAGCGGGTGCGGAAACGGTTTTCGTAATCTGAGAACCGACTGTAGACACCCCGGATGAAGTAGCTGTTGAAATTGTCGGGACGGAAATCGAGCGAGAAGCTGGATCCCGAGCGCCAACGGGTTACAAGGTATTCGCGATGCTGGATGTCGGCGCCCGCTTCAAGGAAGCCGGTCGTCGCATCAACGACCCAAGGACTGTTGTCGGTTTCCCGACCGTCGGAGCCGAAGATGCGCTTCGCGCTGCTCGACGAAACCAAGAGCCCGAGCTTATTGTCGAGGAACTTGTCCGCCCAGGCGAGACTGGCCTTGGAGCCCCACGAACCAGTGAGATCAGTATATTGTCCCTCTGCGGAGCCGCGGAGAATCCGTTGTTGGGAGCTGAACGCCGTCTGGGTCTTGATGTTCACCGAGCCGCCGATCGCATCCCCGTCCATGTCCGGCGTGATCGCCTTGACGACCTCGATGGAGTCAATGATGTCCGTTGGGAAAACGTCGAGGTTCACCTTTCGGTTGTCTTCTTCCGAGGCGGGAATGTTCACGCCGTTCAACTGGGTGTTGTTGAGGTCGGGATCGACACCGCGAATGGAGATGAACCGGCCCTCGCCTTGGTCGCGCTGAAGGGAGACGCCTGTGATTCGCTGCATGGTCTCCGCAGCGTTCTGGTCGGGGAAGCGTCCCGAGGCGTCGGACGAAACGACATTCCTTAGGTTTTCAGAGGCGCGTTGTTGATTGAGAGCCCTCGCCTGGCCCTCGCGCTGGCCCTCGACCGTGAACACGTCGAGCTTTACTTTGTTTGTGCCCAGTTCGAAATCCAGCGTGGCGTTCCGACCCGCGCCGACGGTGACGTTCGCCGACGAGCTTCCGATGCCAAGGTAGGACGTAAGGACTGAATGCTCGCCAGCGGGGACACTCGAAAGGGAGTAACTGCCGTCGCGATCAGTTGCCGTCGCCAGGTTCGTGCCCGAGATCGAAACCAATGCGCCTAACAACGGGGCGTTGGTCATTGAGTCCGTCACCCGGCCCGAAAGGGAGCCGGTCGAGGCTTGGGCGTGTAGGCTTGATGATGAAGCAAGCATTCCAATCACCATGGCGAATAGCCAGAGGACGAAAGCTGCGCGTTTACTGGATGGGGTTGTTTTGTTCATGGTCGGAGTTGTTTGAGGAACAGGTAACGGAAAGTTGCGGGTGAAACGCGGCGAGGGAGATCCCGCAGAGGTGACAAAGAGGTCTTAGAAAGATCACAGATAGGTGCCGGGGTTATTTGCGCCACACATCGCCCACCCCTTCGGCAATCCAGCGGGTGGTGGTGACTTTTTGCCGGGTGTAGAACCAGACGGCCTCGCGGCCCTGGATGTGGAGATCGCCGAAGAATGAGTCGTTCCAGCCGCTGAACGGGAACATCGCGAGGGATGCGGGCACGCCGATGTTGATGCCGATCATGCCACAGTGGACGCGGTGCTTGAACTCGCGCGCGGCCTTGCCGGAGTTGGTGAAAATCGCGGCGCCGTTGCCGTAGGCCGAGCTGTTCGCCAGCGCGATGGCGGCCTCAAGATCGTCCAGGTGCAAAACATTCAACACGGGGCCGAAGACCTCTTCGCGAGCGAGGGCCATGTCGGATTGCACATCCTCGACGATGGTGGCGCCGAGATAGAAGCCGTTCGGTGCGCCGTCTACTTTGACTCCGCGGCCGTCGGCGACGATCTTGGCTCCGGCCTTGACCCCGGCGTCGACCAGCCCGAGCACGCGGTCGCGATGGGCGGCGGTAATGAGCGCGCCCATGTCAGGCTGTGACTCGCCGTCGGTGCGACCAACCTTCAGCGCCTTGGCGGCGGCGGCGAGTTCGCCCATGAGGTGCTTGCCCCGGTTACCCACGGTAAGCACCGAGGAGCCGGCCATGCAACGTTCACCAGCGCAACCGAACGCCGCGTTCATCACACCCTCGACGGTTTTAGCCACGTCGGAATCGGGCAGGACGACCACGAAGTTTTTCGCACCGCCGTTGGCCTGCACGCGCTTGCCGTGCTGCGAGGCGGTCTGGTGGATGTATCTAGCGACCGGCGTCGAGCCAACGAACGAGACCGCTTTGACCAGCGGATGCGTGAGCAGTGCGTCGACGCTCGGCTTGCCGCCGTGCAGGAGGTTAAACACGCCCTTGGGCAGTCCGGCATCGGACAGCAACCCGGCGAGACGGATCGCGGTGAACGGCACCCGCTCACTCGGCTTGAGGACGAAAGTGTTCCCCGTCACCAGCGCGAGCGGAAACATCCAGAGCGGGATCATCGCCGGGAAGTTGAAGGGCGTGATGCCGACGCAGACCCCGAGCGGGCACCGCATGGTGTCACAATCGACGCCGCGGGCCACATTGCCCAGAATGTCGCCCATCATCAGCGTGGGGGCACCGCAGGCGAACTCGATGACCTCAAGACCGCGGAAGAGGTCGCCGCGCGACTCGCCCAAGGTCTTGCCGTGCTCGCGGGAGATGGTGCGGGCGATCTCGTCGAAGTGCTTTTCGACCAGCGCACGGTAGCGGAACATGATGCGCGCGCGGTCGATAACCGGGGTCTCGGCCCAAGCGGGGAACGCGGCGTGCGCGGCGCGCACGGCGGTGTCAACCTCGGCGGCGCCAGCCAATGGCACGGCGCCGATGACCTCGCCGGTGGACGGGTTGAACACCGGAGAAGTGGCGAGCTGCGTGGGGCGCACCCATTCGCCGTTGATGAGGAACGGGCAGAGGGCGGGCGTAGTGGCGGTGGCGGTCGACATGAAAAATACGGGAGTTACATCGGGATCATCCGCCCGCGCACCAGCGCGAGCAGGTCGGCGTAGCCGCCGAGGAATTGGTGGAGCGTATGGAGAGTCGCGCCGTAGCGGATGAACTCGGCGGGCTTCATTCCGTTTTCATCATGGGCGCGGTTGAAATCGGGAAACTTCGCGTGCAGCTCGGCGAGGATAGCGCCATCGACCGGCGTCTCCAGCGTGAGTGCGGGCGCGGTGGCGGAGACGTTGAACTTGGTCCACCAGTTGTAGGGGACGGTCTGCAGCACTTCGCGACCGATGATCTGCGACCAGTGGCCCTCGTGGCGGTAGGCGGCAGCGAGCAGCGTGCCCGGCAGGCCGCGCGACTTGAAAAGCTGGTGCGCGTGTTTAAAGACCGCGATGCCGGCCCAGTCCACCACGCCGGGGGTGACGGCTAGTTTTCCCTCCTCGACGACCCGCTTCAATTGGTCGTCCACGCGACCGATCATCAGTGTGATGTAAGGGCGGATGGCATCGGCGTTCAGGCCGGCGGCGCGGGCGCGCTTAAGCCCACGTTCAAGGGCTGCGGACATGGCCAAGGCCTGGGCGACCGAGAAGCTGACGGTGGCGTTGATACGGATGCCGCGCGCGGTCATCTCCTCCATCGCCGCGATGCCGAGCTCCGTCGCCGGTGCCTTGATGGCGATATTCGGCGCGAGTGCGGCCAGCTCGGTGGCATGGGCGACCATGTGCTCTTTGTTGGTGTAGAACTTCGGATTCACCTGCATGGACAGGTAACCCTTCGCCCCCTTCGTGGCCTCGAAGACCGGTTGGAGTTTCTTCGCCGATTCGCGGCCCAGCGCGGCGATGAGTTTCCAAGTGAGTTCGTCCTCGGTGGCCGTCGGGTGCTCCGCCAGCAGGCGGTCGAGCACCGGCATGCAGAGGTCAGGATTGGCCTTCACCGTCTGGTAGACAATGACGGGGTTCGACGTGCCGCCGGTGGCGCCAAGACCGACGGCCTCGGCGAGTTCGGCGGGCACGCCGGAGTCGTTCCACCAGTCCGCGCCGAGCGCGGTCATCTGTTGCATGCGGGAGGTGGTGGTAGCGGTGGCGGTCATGGTGAAGGTTCCTCAGACACCGGCGTGAGTGCGGACGTAATCGCGGGCCTTGATGGCCTTGGGTAATGCGGCGACCATCAGCGGGTCTTCCTCGGCCTCGACGACGAGCCAACCGCGGTAGTGGTGCTGGGCGAATTCGGCAAAGAGCGCGGGGAAATCAACCATGCCGTCGCCGGGAATCGTGAATACCCCCTCGCGCACTGCGCGGTAGAAGGACCAGCGCTCGCTCCTGGCACGGTCGGCCACCTCGCGGCGCAGGCTCTTGAGATGAACATGCGCGATTCGCAGCCCGTGCTGGCGTGCGACCGAGAGCGGATCGATGCCGGCGAAAGCCAGGTGGCCGGGATCAAAGAGCAGGTGCAGTGCCGGGACGCTAGCGAGCAGACGGTCGAGCTCGGCTGCGGACTGGATGACCGTGCCCATGTGATGATGGTAAACCAGTTTCAGTCCTGCTGCTGCGCTGAGCGCCGCGAACTTCGCGAGCCCGTCGCAGAGCCGCGGCCACTCCTCCTTGGTCAGGACCGGACGGTCCTGTGTGCCAAAACCCAGCGCCGCGTTCTTGTCTCCGTGGACGCAACGCGTGCACTCGGCGACGATGATGACCGTGGCCCCGAGGGACTCGAGCAGGGCGAGATGGGTATTGAAGGCGATCACCTCGGCGGCGTAGTCCTTCTCCGCCAAGTAGGTGTTGTGCCAGCCGCTGATGAGCTTAAGTCCGTGGCGGTCCAGCGCCGCGCCCAACTCAGCAGTCGTGCGCGGATAAGCGTGGCCGAGTTCGCTGCCGGCAAACCCGGCTTCCCGCATTTCCTGCAGGATCACATCAAGCGGCACGTCACCGCCGAGATCGTTGAAATCGTCGTTGCTCCAGATGATTGGGTTGGCGCCGACTTGGCAGCCGGCGAGCACCGTGGGAGCGGAAGCGGAAGCAGGGGCAATCATCAGTAATAAAAACGCTGGCGCTTGAGCGCCCGCTCGTAAGCAGCCCGGGCGGCGCGCACCGTCGGCACCCCGGAGACAGCCGCAGGCGGGACATCCCACCAGGAGAAGCCCTGCATCACCGAGCCCGGGGTGACCGGAACATAGATCAGGCAGGTGTTCTGTTGGTTTTTCGAGGCCTGCAGCGCGAGGCGCAGCGAGCCTTCGTCGTGCGCGGACAGAACCGTCGCGCCGAGACTGCGGGCGTTGGCCATGAAATCGACCGGCACGGCGGCGCCTTCGAGCCGGCCTGTGCGCAGCGCGCGCACGCGGAACTCGTTGCCGAAGCTGCGCCCGCCCTTCGCCCGCTGCAGGTTGTGGATGCAGCCGAAGCCGTGGTTGTCCACCAAGACGATGGTGATCTTCAGCTTCTCCTGCACCGACGTCACGATCTCGTGGTTTAACATCAGGTAGCTGCCGTCGCCGAGCAAGGCGTAGACCTCGCGTCGCGGGTCGGCGAGCTTCACCCCAAGCGTGCCGGCGATCTCGTAACCCATGCAGGAATAGCCGTATTCGGAATGGTAGTCGGTGGCAGACTTCCCGCGCCAGAGCTTGTGGATGTCGCCGGGGATACCGCCGGAAGCGTGCACCACCGTGCTGCGGGCATCCGCGAACTCGTTCAACACCCGGACGACCTGACTCTGATAGAGCAGTCCGTCCGGGCTGCGGCGCGACGGCGAAGTCATCGCCCGCCACGGTTTTTCCCACGCGAGTCGGGCGGCGGCCACGGCGCGACGATGTGCGACCGGAGACTTCCAACCGGCGAGCGCCCGACCGAGGGCCGCCAGGGTGGCGCGGGCGTCACCGAGCAGCGGCAGGGCGCCGTGTTTGGCGGCATCGGCGCCGTTAACGTTGATGCTGATGAAGCGGACGCCGGGATGCTGGAACTGGGTCTTGGAGGCCGTTGTGAAGTCTGACAGACGGGTGCCGACGACCACGACGACATCCGCGTCAGTCGCGATGCGGTTCGCCGCCTGGGTGCCGGTGACACCCACCGCGCCGAGTCCGAGGGCATGACTCTCGAGCAAAGCACCCTTCCCTGCCTGGGTCACCGCAACCGGGATTCCGGTGGCCTCCACGAATTTCTGCAGCGCAGCCGTGGCGTCGGAATAATGCACGCCGCCGCCGGCGACAAGCAGCGGCCGTCGCGCCGTGCGCAGCAGTTTCTCCGCGGCGCGCACGGCTTCCGCCGCGGCCGGCGCGCGCCGGACGTCGTAGACTTTCTTCGCAAAGAAATTCACGGGGCAGTCGAAGACCTCGGCCTGCACGTCCTCGGGCAGCGCGATGGTGACGGCTCCGGTCTCGACCGGGTCCGCCAGCACGCGCATGGCTTCAGGCAGCGCCGTCAGAATTTGCTCGGGACGGTTGATGCGATCCCAGTATTTCGAGACGGGGCGGAAGCAGTCGTTGACACTCACGTCCTGGCTTGCGGAAAATTCCAGTTGCTGCAGCACGGGGCCGGGCCGGCGGTTGGCAAAAATGTCACCCGGCAGCAACAGCACCGGCAAGCGGTTGACCGTCGCTGTAGCGGCGCCGGTGACCATGTTTGTCGCACCCGGACCGATGGAACTCGTGCAGGCCAGCGTGCCGAGGCGTTGTTTCGTCTTCGCGTAGGCGATGGCCATGTGGACCATCGCCTGCTCGTTCTTCGCTTGGTAAAATGGCAGCCCTTTGCCGCCGAACTCCTCCAGCGCCTGGCCGAATCCGGTCACATTGCCGTGACCGAAAATGCCCGCGACCCCGTTGATCAGACGGTGCTCGACGCCATCACGACGCACGAACTGTGCCTGAAGAAAGCGGACGACGGCCGCTGCGGTGGTGGTGCGGATGGTTTTCATCGGAAGAGCGACTTGGGCGGCTCCCAACCTTGCTTGGCCGGGTCCAGCAGCCAGCGGTAGGCCGGAGTGACTTTGAATCCCTTGTAGGGACGCCCCGGCAGATGACGGACAACCCAGAGATAATACATACCGTAACCCGGGGCGGATACTTGGGCATGATCCAGTCCGCCTGGGATCACGGTTGTGTCACCGGCCGTTACTTTGTATACGTTTTCACCGATCTCAGCATGACCATAGCCTGCAGCGCCGGTGAAGCGGTAGTGATAGATCTCCGGCTGGACGTGATGGTGCGGTGGGTAACTCGACCAGCGACCCGGAAGATTGACGACTTCGCCGATGACAAAGGACGAGTCCGCGCGCGTCGTATAGTCATAAATGGTGCGGACAAGGCGAAGGCAGGCGCCTTGGGCGAGCCCGGTGCCCCGATTCTCCAACGCGACATCTGCAGGTTGGTAGAGTCGAGTTCCTTTCATACGTGGATTTTTGGCCCGCATTACCGCCCATTCCGTCCCACCCGAGAGTGAGTGGATCGATACCGGCTCCCCAGCACCGAAATTGAGCGCGACCGGTCCCTCCCCAAAGATTGAGCTACGCGACACATTCACGATGCTTCCACCAAAGGTGAGTCGAGCGCTGCCCTGCAGTAAGACCCACAGGGATTCTTTTGGGGAAGTAGCCGACATGGTCTCGCCGCGACGCTGGCGGCAAATACCAAAATCCGTATGCGCAACCGAGCGCTTCTCGCTATCGCGAGTGAGCCAAGTCAGTCCATATGGAAAACCATAGCGAGGACCGGAAATCTTACTTGGAGTAGCGATGGTGGAGGGCATCAGGGGTATTCATGAAAACGATTACATTTTCCCTTTACTCGTCTCCCCGTAAAGCAAAAAGTAACCCGTCGCCGAAAATATTGCCATATCCTCACATTCGACCAGTATTTGCAGTCGGCCGTCTATTTTCCCTATGAAAATGTTCTCTTTGGATGGCCGTCGGGCCCTCATCACCGGTTCTGCGCGTGGACTCGGATTACGAATTGCAGAAGCTGTCGCCGAAGCGGGCGCCAAAGTCATCATAAACGATCTGGATTCCATTAGAGCGACGGCGGCGATTTCCGCCCTGCGTGAGAAAGGCTATCAAGCCGAGGTATCACTATTCAACGTCACCGACCGCGACGCGGTGCGACGTAGTGTAAAAGAGCTGGAGCAAAATTCCGGCGGAATCGACATTCTCATAAACAATGCCGGAATCCACCGTTACGGCGCGCTGCTCGATCTCGAAATTTCGCATTGGCAGGAAGTGCTCGATGTCAACCTGACCGGCGCGTTCCTCATGGCCCAAGCTGTTGCCGGTGGGATGATCGAACGCCGAAGCGGAAAAATCATAAATATCTGCTCACTGATGAGCGAGGCTGGCCGACCGACAACCGGCAACTACATGGCGGCAAAAGGTGGGTTGAAGATGCTGACCAAGGCAATGACGGTCGAGTGGGGTCGCCACAACATCCAAGCCAATGGCATTGGCCCTGGCTACATTCTCAGCGAGATGACACAACACCTCGCCGCAAACCCAGAGTTCGACCAATGGGTGAAAACCCGCACGCCCGCCGCACGCTGGGGAACACCGGATGATCTGGTCGGCGCAGCCGTCTTCCTCGCCTCCCCCGCCTCAGACTTTGTCAACGGTCAGATCCTATATGTAGACGGCGGCTGGCTCGCCTCACTGTAATGCCTGAGGCCACATAAAAAAGCCGGGCGAACCTTAGTCCGTTCCGGCTGGATAACCCCAAAACAAATTACGGCTCAAGCTACGCGCTCGGGCTTGCCGCTGTGCAGTGACTTCGTGGCCGCAATGGCGATCTTTTGCGCAAGGATACCGTCATC
>JBDNFZ010000238.1:0-2535 GCA_041689555.1 Opitutaceae bacterium
CGCCAGCGGGCGGCGGCGATCGTGCAGGGGTATCGCACCCGCGATATGGTGTTCCGGACGTTCCGCAACGAGGCCCTCGAGCAATATCGCACGCTCTTCGATCTCGCCAGCCGCTATACCTACCTCGCCGCCAAGAGCTACGATTACGAGACCGGTCTGTTGGGCTCGACGGCTGGCCAGGCGGTGCTCGATGCCATCGTAGCCTCACGGGCGCTGGGCGATCTCACGGGTGGCGTGCCCCGGGTCACGGCCGGAAGCACGGGCGATCCCGGTTTGGCCGGCACGATGGCCAAGATCCAGACGGATTGGTCCGTGGCCAAGTCGCGGCTCGGCATCAACAACCCGGACCAAAACGGCACGCTCTTCTCGTTGCGCCGCGAGCTGTTCCGCCTGCGCGACGACCCCACCATCACCTCGGATGATGTCGCTTGGCGCCAGACCTTGGAGCAGAGCATCGTGCCGAACCTGATGGCCGACCCCGATGTGGCCGCACTGTGCCGCAATCTCCAGAAGCCCGACGGCAGCGCCGTGCCCGGGATCATCATTCCCTTCCGCACGGCGGTGCACCATGGCCAGAACTTCTTCGGTTTGACGCTGGCCGATGGCGACCACGCCTTTTCCGCCTCCAACTTCTCCACCAAGATTTATTCGGTCGGCGTGGTGCTTGCCGGTTACGTGGGGATGGATCCGAACCTGAACGGCAGCACGGTGCCGGCGGTGGTCTTTGGTTCCACGCCCAATGCGCTGAGCGCCACGCCTTACGTTTACCTGATTCCGATCGGCACCGATTTTCTGCGGGCACCGCCGCTCGGTGACGTCGAACAAATCCGAGGTTGGAAGGTGGCGGATCAAGCGCTGCCGCTCCCGTTCAATCTCGGGGCCACGGCGTTCTCCACTGGCAGCTATGTCTCGGCCGCTGGCACGCTCAGCGAAACGCCTTGGGTGCTGCGCAAACACCAGGCCTTCCGGCCGGTGAGCGATCCCACGTTCTTCTATAGTTCGATCCCCGCCGAATTCACCAGCTCCCGCCTCGTCGGGCGCAGTGCGTGGATCAGCGGCTGGAAGATCGTGATCCCGGCCTACACGCTTTATTCGAACGAACAGGAGGGTCTGAACCGGCTCACGGCCAGCCTCACCGATATCAAATTGTTTCTTCGCACGTATTCGAACGCCGGTAATTGATTTATGAGCGCCTCCTTCCCCTCACTCCTTCCTTTCCTTGGGTTTTCGCTCGGCGGTGCGGCGCTGCGGCGTCGGCTGCGGGGGGTGTTGGTGGGCCTCTTGGCGGCCGTCGGCACCACCTCGCCGGGTGTGGCCCAGGAGGTGAAGTCGCGGCCGGTGGGCTTTCTCATGCAGACGATCCCGGCCGGGCAAACCCGGTCGTTTTCGGTGCCGTTCGACGCCGACGTGTCGAGTCAGAAGGATAGCGTGGGCCGTTTGACGGCGGTGGGCGCCAACACCCTCGAATGGGCCGGAGCCCGCTGGGTGCCGGGGGCGTTTGCCATGGCGGCGGCGCCCTATTTCGTCCGGCTGACGTCGGGCGAGCAGGCGGGTCGCGTCTTTGCGATCGCGACGACGCCCAATACCGCGACCAAGCTCTTCCTCGAAACCGAGGGGGTGGACCTGACGACGTTGGGGCTGGCGGTCGGGGTGGGCGGCACGGCCTTTGAGGTTATTCCCGGTGACACGCTCGCGACATTTTTCGGGTCCGCCGCGGCGGGGAATGAGCCGGTGGTGCAAGGTGCCGCCGAGCCCAACCAAGCCGATAGTGTGCAAATTTGGAACGGCACGGGTTGGCTGCGTTGTTACTATAACACGGTCTGGCGTCGTTGGGCGTTTGATACCGACACGATCGCCGCTCCGGCGCGGGACACCTTGGCGCTCCGTTCGGATCGCGGACTGCTGATCACGCGCCGAGGGGATACGCCGCTCGATCTGGCGGTGGTAGGCCGGGTGCTCGCGATGCCGCAGCGGGCGATGCACTTGCGCACCGAAAACGGGCGCACGTTTCTGGCCACGATGCAGACCGGCGATGTGACGCTGGGCGCGCTCGCGTTGCAAAATTCCAGCCGCGCTCCCGGCTGGCGTGCTTCGGCCGACCCGGCACAGGCCGACCTTGTGGCGGTGTGGAGCGGAGCCACGTGGTTTGTCTTTTACTACAACAACCAGATCGGGCACTGGCAGCGCGAAGGCGAACCGTCGGGTAACCGCGACGATTTCCTGATCCGCGCCGGCACGCCTGTCATGGTCCAGCGACGCTCGGCGGCGAGCGGGATCGGCGATCGGACCTTGGTCTTTCCCCCATCGGGTGGCTAGTCGTGCCATGCCCGCTCTCTCTGTATGTCTGTCATGGCCCGCCTCCTCGTCTTCGGGGTTTTTATCTTCTCGCAAATGAGCACCGGATCGGCCCAGTCGCTTGAAGTTGAGTCCTTCGCCTCCCCTGGAGCGCAGGGTGCGGTCCTGCCTGCGAGCACGTGGGCCCCGGCGGGTAACGTTATCCGAGTGTCGGACCGGATCGGGGGGGCTGGGTCGGCG
>JBDNFZ010000239.1:0-20425 GCA_041689555.1 Opitutaceae bacterium
CGGGAAACAGGAACGCTTCGGGCTGACAGTCTGTGGCGGGCCGGGTGCCAGTCGCTGCTTTCGTTTGATTCTTCATGCCAATAACTTAAGCACGAATCATGCCCATTCTTTCGTTCGCGTATGAATTTTCCGGGCTAGGGATGCCCCCAAGCTGACCAAACCTATTCCATGCACCAGAGCCGTCGGTGCCGCCGACATCGTCTTTGTCAAATATCTCGACGACCGGCGAATCATTTTCGCGGCCCGGCCACGTCGCGATTGGCCGCAACCACGTCGGTGCATCCACCTGCCGACCGGCGTTCAGCGGCGAGATTACTGCGACGCACCGACTCGCCCCTTGACCGCTTCCAACGCTTTCATTTTTCCTCTTTTGGCTCAATTTCACCCTTTTCCGACTTTCTCCATGCAAACCGCGAAGTGGCCCAAAATTCTCCCCGTCCTCACCGCCGAGCAGCAGCAGCGCAGCGACCGGTTCATGAAGCTCTGGCACGAGCAACTCCCCAATCGCTACGGTATGATCGAGAAGTTCAACCACTCCTTCCCCGTCAAATTCTCCCGACCCGGTTTTAAGACCACCCTCGAGGTCGGTGCCGGCCTCGGCGAGCACATCCGCTACGAGCACCTCACCCCCGAGCAGGAGAAAAATTATTACGCCAACGAGTTTCGCGAAAATATGGCGGCCGACATCCGCCGGGTTTTTCCCCGCGTCCAGACCGTCGTCGGCGACTGCCAAAAGCCTTTCCCGTTCGCCGACGGTTTTTTCGACCGGGTCATCGCCGTCCACGTCTTCGAACACCTGCCGAATCTGCCCGCCACCATCCGCGAGGCCTACCGCCTTCTCGATAAGCAACGCGGACAACTCCTCATCGTCATTCCCACCGAAGGCAGTCCCGCCTACAGCTTCGCGCGCATGATCTCCGCGGATCGCCTCTGGAAAAAACATTTCAACGTTTCCTACAAAGAATTCATCGGCCGCGAGCACATCAATCTCCCACACGAGATTCACGCCGAGCTCGATCCGTATTTCACGATCGAGGCCCGCAGCTTCTTCCCCCTCAAAGTCCCCTTCGTCTTCTGCAATCTCTGCATCGGCTTAGCCCTCCAGCCGCGCCCGGCCCCGCTTGCCTCCGCCTGATTCCTTTTTCATGAAAAAAGTCTTCATCACCGGTGTCGCCGGTTTCATCGGTTCCAACCTCGCCGACCGCTTGCTCGCCGACGGCGTTTCCGTCGTCGGCTGGGATAATCTCTCGACCGGCCAGATCCGGTTCCTCGACGACGCGCAGACCCATCCGAATTTCAAACTCGTCCGCGGCGACAACCTCGACCTTCCCGCCCTCACCGCCGCCATGGCCGGCTGCGACTTCGTTTTCCATCTCGCCGCCAACGCCGACATCAAAGACGGCTGGGATCATCCGCGAAAGGATCTTGAGCAAAACACCATCGCGACCTTCAACGTCCTCGAGGCCATGCGCGCCAACAAGGTCGGTCGCATCGGCTTTTCCTCGACCGGCTCTACTTACGGCGAAGCCCTCGTCACTCCCGAGCGTCCCACGCCCGAGACAGATCTCTTCCCCGTCCAGACTTCGCTCTACGGCGCCAGCAAAGTCGCCGGCGAAGGCCTCATCTCCGCCTACGCGGAAGGCGGGCAAATCGCCGAGGCCTACATCTTCCGCTTCGTTTCCATCCTCGGCGAACGCTATACGCACGGACATGTGTTCGATTTCTACAAGCAACTCCTCGAGCACCCCGACCGTCTCCGCGTCCTCGGCGACGGAACCCAGCGCAAGAGCTACCTTTACGTGCAGGATTGCGTCGATGCCATCCTCCATGTCATCCGCACCGCCACCGCCAAAGACGCGAAGCATCACACGCAGATCTACAACCTCGGCACGCCCGAATATGTGCAGGTCAACCAGAGCATCGGCTACATTTGTGCGGCCCTCGGCGTGACCCCGAAGATCGAACACACCGGCGGCAACAAAGGCTGGATCGGCGACAATCCGTTCATCTTCCTCGATACGAAAAAAATCCAAGCCACCGGTTGGAAAGCCAAGCTCACTATCGAGCAAGGCATCCTCCGCACGCTTCGCTGGCTCGAGGCCAACCGTTGGGTCTACGATAGTCGGCGCTGAACCCAGCCGGATCGGTCCCGGTTATGCTACCGCACGCCTCGGGCCATCCCCGTGTTTTGCCCGCGGCCCTTGCGGTCCTGATTCTGGTGGGTGCCTTCGCGTGGTTGCAGGCCCTGCTGGCCGATCTCCCTTCAGCCGGCCTTACCGTCGCACCCGGTCCCCCGCCGGTCTCACCCAAGCCTACACCACGGCCCTCGCCAAAGGGCAGGCGCATCTCGACGCGACTCCCGATGCCCGGCTCCTTGCCTTGCCTAATCCCTACGATCCCCGGGAAAACACCGGCTACCGCCTGCTCGACGTCTCGCTCTACGACAGTCGCTACTATCTCTACTTCGGCATCGCCCCGTGGGCCGTGCTCCTCGTCCCTTGGTTTAAAATCACCGGCACCCACCTCTCCGACGCCGCGGCAATCTGGATTTTTTGCGCCGTCGGTTTGTTCTTTTACACGCTCGCTCTTTTTCGCGCCCGACAGCGTTGGTTTCCGACCGTCTCGCTCTCCGTTTTTCTACTGGCCGGCTTGGTTCCGGCGGTCGCTTCCGGCACGTGGTCGTTGGTCGCCCTCCCGCAACTGACGCAACTGCCTTCGGCCGGGGCCTACGCATTTTTTGCGTTCGCTTGCTTGGGCTTGGTCTGCGCCGAGGCCGATGAGAAACGCCGCCTCATCTGGCTGGCTCTGGCGATGCTGTCCGCCGGCTTGGTCATGGGCTGTCGCCCCAACTATGCACCGGCGGTCGGGCTGCTCGCCGTCTGGGCCAGCGTCCGGGCCTGGCAGCATTGCCCGACCCGGCATTGGCGCGCACTGGCCGTCGTCGCACTGCCTTTGTGCTTGGTCGGGGCTTTGCTCGCGGCCTGGAACTACGCTCGCTTCGGCAGTCCGCTCGAATTCGGCCTGCGCTACCAGTTAGCCGACGTGAACCGCGAAGCCGATGAGGGCGGTTTGGCCGCACGCCACCTCGTATTTAACCTTCATCGCTATCTTTTTGGCGCCGCACGTCTCGCGGATTATTTTCCCTTCATCGCCGGCGAATCTCCGGGTCCGATCGCCCTGTCGCGCGGACGCGAGCATTCCGATCAAGTTTACGGCATCTTCTGGATCTTGCCTGCGCTGCTCTTCGCGCCTCTTAACCTTACTTTGGCCAAAAGTCACCCGGTGCGCCGGCTCGTGGCCTATCTGCTCGCCGCAAGTCTGGGAAATCTCCTTCTCCTGGCCGCCTTTGGCGGCGGAGCCTATCGCTATCCCGTCGATTTCGCCGCGCCGTTGGCGTTGGCCACGGCCCTCGGCGTCCTACGCCTTGCCGTTGCACCTGTCGGCTGGCGCCGGCGTTGCGGAATCGGTCTGCTGGGGGTGCTACTCGGATGGAGCGCCGCCGCTGTCCTGTTCCAGACGGTTTCGCTCTACGACGAGTTTGGCCGTCTGTTCCCGCGCGGGTTCCAAGAGCTGGCCCGCCCCTTCAACGCCGCCGTCTACCTTGGGGAGAGCCTGCGTCGTGACGGACCGCGCGCTCTTCGGCTCGAGCTCACCTTCCCCCGCGATCGCAACACTCTCGTCGAACCTCTCGTGGTAGTTGGGAGTGCTTCGCAGCAAGACTTCCTCTACGTCTATTACGCTACACCGGACCACGTCCAAATCGGCTTTGAGTCCATCGGGCGCGGCGGTCCCGTGAGTCGTCAGGTGGTCGTCGACTATCGGCGCGTCCACACCCTCGAGCTTCGCTACGGAAGCTTTCTCCCCCCTGCCGACCATCCCTTGCTTCGCAGACTGTCGCCGGCCGATCGCGTGCTCGCCGGCCGGATGCTCACCGTGTTGCTCGACGGCGAGGTCGTGCTCGACGGTTGGGGCGATTTCCATCCCCCGCGCGGCGTCGTCCATATCGGACTCAGCCCCGACAACCCTGCATTCGGCCCACGCTTCACCGGCATGATCCATCGCATCGAGCGCCCCCCGCTTTCGGCCCTCGCCTCGCCCGCGCGCTGGGACTCCACGCGCTACGGGCCGCTCGCGTTTAACATCGACCTGCGTTCCGCTCCGGCCACCGCCCGCGAGCCCTTGCTTAGTCTCGGCCACCGCAATCAAGGAGCGCTTTTGGTGCTCGAGCGGCTGGCCGACGATCAGGTGCGCCTCGGCTACCTGCCCACCGCCGGCTTGGAACACTGGAGTTCACCGATCACCTGGCACCAAAATCTCGCGCTCACTCTCACGCTCGATCTCGGAGCCCTCCTGCCCCCGATCACCGCCAGTGTTTGGCCCGGCACCACTGCGCTGGCGCAACGCTCGGCCGAAAAGCGCCGGTTGAAAATCCACCTCGACGATCAGATCGTTTGGTCCACCTCGGTTGAGCCGCTGGACGTATCGCCGGAGACCGTCGTGGTCGGGCGAAACGACCTCCAAACCGCCGGGGTGACCCCCTCGCCGGCAGCCCTCTTCGGCTTGCCCGCGCGAACCTCGTGGCCCTCCGCTACGGCACCGGCCGCGACGTCCGCTCCAAGCGCTGAATCTGCCCCGAAAAACGCGGACCGCACGTCGAACCGCCGATAGGATTTTCCCCGATTCTCACCTGCGTCCGCGTCGAGGGATGGCAGGCGTAGTCGCCGGCGAGCACCACTTGGTCGTTGAGCCGCACCTCGACGCGCCGACGCCACTCGCCCACACCCTCGTCCGCCGGATAAAGCGCGCCCATCGTGAGGCGCAATCGGTGCGGCTTCCACAGATCGATCACCACCGGCTCGCCCACGAACCCACCGATCCCCCAATGATCGAAGCCGAAGAGCAGCTTGTCGTGCTCGAGGTAGCGCACGTAGAGGAAATTCCCCGCGCCCGGCACCCCTGTGACGACGAGCGGTTCCGCAGCACCCTTGGCCGCGCGGTTGAACACAACCGTCATGTCCACCGCTCCGTATTGGCGCAGCAAACCCGGGTCGGGCAGAGCGGCAAACGGCACCGCCTTCACCGCCACGACGCGCCCTTCGAAAATCGGCTTCACCACGTCCCGCACCAAATGATTTTCCCCAACTCTCACCCTATCCGGCGCTGCGGGGTAGAAGACCTGCTCTTGGTTCATGATCGTTTTTCCGTTCAACACCACCGAAAGCCAGCATTCACGCGGCAGCGTGCCATCCTTGCTCACCTCCCCGCTTTGATCGGCCAGTGACCCCATCCACACCTGCAAGGAATGCGGCACCAGCGGATCAAACTCGATAATCGGGCTGGTCACCAAGTCATAGCCATAGTGATACAAACCAAAGAAAAGCCGCCCCAGCCCTGCGTATTCGCAGTAGAGAACATCGCTCCGTTCGCCCTCGCCCGTCAAGACCAGCGGATCGCGCCCCGCCATCCGGTCGGCGGGAAACCACACCTCTAGCTCCATCGGCGTGGACGCGCCCGACCCGGTGACGACCAGTGCGGGCCGTCGGGCCGGCACCTGCGCGACGCGCTCGATCCTTCCGGTAAACTCGAGTTCGACGCCCCCGGACCCCCAACGCATCCGCCCAATCAGCAGGTCCTCCGGCGTGGATTCGTAGAAATGCATCGCCGCTTCGAGCACGGTTTCATCCCCCAGCCGCACACGCAGGGTTCGTTTCGCCGCCGCCTGCTCGAAGTGCGTCCAGCCGGAGAACATCGGGTGCGCCAGCGGCGGCAGCAGCGCGCCGGACTCCAACTCTAACGCGATTCGTCGGTCCGCCGGAATGGGAAACTCCCGTCCCCGCAGCAGGCCGAGGCCCGCGTGGAAAAACTCCAGTCGCGCCCGCTCGCCCGGCAGGTAGGCGATCTGGAGCCAGTCGCGCGCATCGCCGGATACGCCGCTATGCACGAGCGGCTCGCTCAAGCCCTCCCGCTTCCGAGGCAACTCCAGTTCCAAGCGCAGTCCGCCGGGCGTCTGGCCGCGCCACTGTTCCCACCACTGCGTCGGCGTGTTCGCCACCCGCGCTAGCGGCAGCAATTGGGCCTGATCGGGGAAACGCTTGAACCACACTGCGCTCGCAAAAAAGAGCGTGGACCCCGCGAGGATTCCCACCGCCCACGCCGCCACCCGCATCGCCCGAACTCGCTCGCCCAGGGCCAGCGCGCCCATGCCTGCGACAACCAACGCCGCCGGCACGAAGTCCGGCGCATAGCGGTCCGCATGCCCGAAGAAAAAACTCAGCAACAAAAGATTCGCCCCCGTCGCGATCACCAGACTCCACGCCAACGCCGCGCGCCCCCGTCGCTCGCCGCTGCCGCGCAACGCCAGCGCCAACGGAATCAGCCACAGCCACGGGGCATAACGAACCGCGCCGAACGGCAAGGCTCCCGGCGGGGAGAAAAACGGAAAATAGCGCCCCCAGTTTCCTCCCTCGAAAAGGTAATTTCCCAAGTGCGGCCAGACATACTCCAGCCCGGTCAGCTTGATGTCCGGGATGCGTTCGCCACCGAGCGTGTATTTGATCCCAAACTCCGTCGGCACCCCGAACCGCAGCCAGTTATAAAATAGCAAGCCAAGCCCCGCCACCAACGCAGGGCCAAACGCCGCGCCGCCCAACGCCATCGCCCGGCCGATCACTCCCCGCGACCGGCCCCGCCATACAAGCACGACCCACGCAAGTGCCAGCACGCCCCCGCTCAGCAGATAGTTGGGGCGTGCTCCGATCGATAGTCCGTAAACCCCACTTGCGACCATGAGCCAAATCCCGCCGCCCGCGCGCGCCGTCAGCGCCCGGTAGATCGCCCCGAGCATCAGCGCGTGAAAGGCTGCGGCGGCGGCGATCGGCACTTGGTAAAACTGCACCGCCAACGGCAGCCGGGCCGCCGGACTCGCCAGCACCAGCACGACTGCCGCCAGCCCGAGGACCCAACCGGGCGATCCCGGAAAATACCGCCGGCGCATCGCACCGAGCAGCGCCAGCCCGACCGCCATCGCCACACTGCAACTCAGCGCCACCGCCAGTTGCTCGGTCGAATACCAACCCGTGAGGACCGAGAACGGCAGAAAAAACGCCAGTAGCGGTGCCACCCCATAGTAGAGATAATACTTCCCCTGCCAGAGGGTCATATCATGCGCACGATACGGCGCGTTTGCCACCGGATCATAGGGGTCCTGCAGCGCCAGTAGCCCCTCGGCCGGCTGCAATTTTACCGCCGTGCTCCCGTCGCGAAACCCCGCCGCAAGCATCCCGTAATAACCCGAGGGATAGGTCGTGAAAAATCCTGCCGTCGGCTGCACCGCCGTCCAAAAAAACCAAACGCTCCCGAGCAAAGCCAAGCCCACCAGCCACGGGGTTTGCCGGGAGCGGCGTTGAGCGCGAGTGTGCGACCGGTCCGGCTCTGGAAATAAGTGCGTAGGCGTCGTCAATCCCCGACATCCATAGCCTGAGTTTCTCACCGGCAAACCTAAATTTTAGGCTCGCCAAGAAAGCGCTTCGCCTCATGCGGCGGAATAAAAAATGCTAAGATCGGAAAATCGTTTGCCGACAGCCGATCCGTCGCAACTCTGCCCGAAACCTCCGCAATCCGCCGTCCATGAAATTGCCTGCCGGTCTCGCCCCTCACTTGCTCCGCTCGATCCGGCTCGTCGCGACCCAACTCGACACTCTGCTCCTGTGGGCGACCCTGACGGCGGCGGACCGGTTCATGCCGGCCCCGGGTCTGCCTTGGCTGGCCCAGTTGGGCGCTCTGGTCATCTGCGTCCTGCTCCAGTCGCCCAACGCCGATCCGGACCAGCAGGCTTGGCGCTCCCAAGCCCGCCGTCTACCGCGCCGGCTGGCCGTCGTCGCCCTCGCCGCCGGCCTTTGGTATCTGGTCTTCAGCCTGCCGGCGACGGCGGCGCTGCGGGTCGCGGCCGTGTGGTTGCCGCTGACAACTCTGGCACCCTTGGTCGCCTGGCGAGTCTGCGCGGTGCGGAGCACCGTGTGGGTTCGCTCACAGTTCCAAGAACACCGTATCGACATCCCGGTCGGCGAGGCGCTCGTGTTTGGCGGTATCCTCGCCGCCAGCGATACTCTGGCCCCCGGGCTCTGACCCGTCGCGCGCGGATGGGTGCTCGCAACCGCCGCCATTTGGATCGCGGCCCGTGGACTGTTGCGGTTGCCCTCCACCCGCTCCGGCGCGAGCTTGTTCCCAGTCCTCGTGGTCACGATGCTCGGGCTCGCCGTCTGGCTGCAAACCGCCGGTCAAGTCCAGCGCGGGCATCTCGTGGTCGCCGTCTGGCTCGTCGGCGGGGTCGCACTCTACCGGTTTCTGTTGGCCCGGTTTGCCACCGATGCCGAAGGCGGGTTGGTCGAGAACTTCCGCTGGATCACACTCGGCGCGGTCGGCCTGGTTTTGTTTCGCCCGTTTCTCCAAGCCGGCGTGCATGGCACCGGAGACGCGCTCTGGTATGGCACCATGCTGGCCGACCTAATGGCGCAACTGCATGCAGAAGTGTTCCCCGTTTGGACCGGCCAGAGCATCTACCAGTTCAACGGCTCGATCTTCCCGCTTCGCATCGCCCCGCTTTTTCACCACGCGGGTGCGCTCACCGACCTGCTCACGGGCCGCGCCCTCGCACCGTTTTCCGTGCTCAACGCCCTGCTTTTCGGCACCGGCCTCCTCGCGCTGGCGACGACCTATTTTTCCCGGCGCGCGCTGCTTCCGCAACTCCGGGGCTGCGCTTGGGCGCTCGCTATCCTCTTCGTCGGTTGCCCCGGAACGCTCGGGCTCGTGTTTAACACCGATCTTTTCATGTCGTGGACGACAGTGCCTTGGTGGCCCGTCGCGCTTTATGGATGCATCCGCAGTTTTCAAGCGTCCGGCTACCGGCCGTTGCTGATCCTCGCGGGTGCCCTCGGGCTGCTGTGGTGGGGCCACGCGCCCATCGCACTCTGGACCACCGTGATCATGAGTCTGACGCAAGCCGCCCGCCTCCTTACAAAGCGGCCGGCTTCGGCCATGATCCGGCCTCATCTGGCGGCCGCCATGTTGTTCGTCTTCGTTGCCGGCTACCCGATCGGCTCGGTGCTGCTCTACCCTCCGGAGCCCGGGGTGAACGCCGCTGGCTTCCAAGGCGCCCGAGCCGACGTCGTCGTCCGATTTTTGCGCGAGGCGCGCCCCGCCTCGTGGCTGCCGATGAGCGCGCATGGCCGCGCACTAGGGGATTTTCAACTCGGCTACGCCTTGTGGAGCGCGCTCATCGTCACCCTCGTCCTCGCCGCGCGCAGTCGATCGGTCGCTCTGACTGCCCTGCCTCTCGCCGCTCTCGGCCTGGCCGCGCTGCTCAACCTCCCCTCCGGCCCCGCCGAGGCGCTCTGGCGCCTCGTGCCCGATTTCGTCCGCAACACCACGGGCAATTGGGTCATGAACCGCCTCTACTTCGTGCAGTCCGGCCTGATCGTCTTCGGTCTCGCCGCGCTCCTCGCGGCCCGCGCCGCGTCCCTTCCGCGCACCGCCGCGCGCGTAGCCCTCGCATTCGCGCTCTGCGGTGTCCTGTGGACCAGGTTCGAAGCGCGCAAGTTCGCCGCCGGCTCCCGCGCCGGATTGCGCCCGCCCACGTCCGGCGTCCTCGCCGTGCGACCGGAGAACATCCAGATCACCCGTTTCGCCTATCTGGTCTTCCCAAAACTCCCCGCATATTTCACTCACGGAGTGACCGCGCCGGCCTTGGAGAACCGGCTTTTCAATGACACCGGCACCCTCCTCGCCGATAACTTCGTTGCCGCCGAGACCGGCGGCAAGGTCCTCGCCACGCACGAGTTTTTCCATGACCGGGCCGATAACGATTTCCTCGGCCTGCCTCTCGCCCTTCACCTCGTGCCCGGCCGGCACTACCTGCTGGCCTTTGACTTTCACGCCGACGCCGCACCCGAGGGCCTCATGCAGATCAAGGGCCCGGCGACCCTGCGCGAATACGCGATGCCCGAATACGGCGAAGCCGCCTCCTTCGGCCGGGGCGGCCGCCACTCGCGCTATCTCGCGCTGCCGCACAGCGCCGACACACCCCACGGCGTGGACGTGCGCTACTATCCCGCCGCGTCAGCCGCTCTCGCCCGGCCCTTCGGCCGCGTCCGCTGGATCGAATATATTCCGGCCAACCTACCCGTCGATATTGAGAGCTGGATTCCCTATCGTGCCCGCGTGGACGCCCCCGCAGCCGGCTGGTTGGAGACCCCGCGGATGTTCCAGACCAACTACGAGGCGACGGTCGACGGCCGCCCGGCAATCGTGAAAAATCCGCCGAAAGTCTCGTCAGTATCGCCGTTCCGGCGGGACGCTCCTCGGTCGAACTCCGCTACCATGCCCCGATCGGGCTGAGTCTGCTGTATTGGGTTTCCCTCGCCGCCCTCGCCGGTTGGTTAGCTTGGCTTCTCGGCAATTTACGTCGCCCGAACGCCTGAGCCTAGATGCGAACGCGGCGCAGCAAAAAACCTTCGCCAACCGCCCGACCGTTCCCCTCATTCTTCGCACATGAAATGGTTTCTCGCCGCCTTCGCCGCCCTGATCGTCGCCGGGTTCGTTTACTGGCAGCGCCAAGGCGTCAAGGTCGGCTACGTCAACGGCCTCGCCGCCTACAATACTCTCCCCGGCCGCGAGTATATTTTCCAACGCGACCTCTACCTTTTCAAACTCGACGACCGGTCCTCCAGCTGGCCCTACGTCGGCGACAAGGCCGCCGTCGCTTCGCTTCCCGCCGAGGTCGATCCGGAGCACCTGAGCGATACCCACCCGGGTGGCCGCATCATCGACATCGTTCGCACCGGCGACCGCTTCCGCCTCGTCTCCGTCCGCCGCGACGAGAGCCGACACGGAACCTCCATCAGTTTCGAACTGCTCTTTTTGGATGAAGCCGCCCGCAAATATCCCCGCATCGACGCCTACTTCATCATGGACCACGTCCCCGAAGCCCGCGGCGAAGCCCCGAGCATCCTTCCCGCCTACGCCGTCGAGCGGGTGAAGTTCTGATCGCGGCGTAGTCAACCCCGCACGCCGCGCCCTCCTCGCCAAACTCATGCCCCGCGAAAAATCCCCCGCATGAATCTCGTCCTCACCGGCTCCAGCACGGGCATCGGCCGCGCCCTCGCCACCCGCCTCCTCGCTTCCGGCCACCGCGTCTGGGGCCTTGCGCGTTCCGATCAGGCCGACTTCACCGCTCTTCACCCCGGTGCCTTCGCCGCCTCCCGCTGCGATGTCGCCGACTGGACCCAGGTCGCCGCCGCCGCCGCCGAGGTCGCCGCCGCTTGGTCGCACGTCGACGGCTTGATCTGCTGTGCCGGCCTTCAGGGTGAGGTCGGCCCCGCCGTCACCGCCGATCCCGCCCGTTGGAGCGCCACCGTGCGCGCCAATCTCGACGGCACTTTCTTCCCCATCCGCGGCTTCCACGCCCAACTCGCCCGCGCCCCGCGCCGGGCCAAAGTCGTCGCCTTCTCCGGCGGCGGCGCCACCAAAGCCCGCGCGAATTTCTCCGCCTACGGTGCCGCCAAGACCGGCGTCGTTCGCCTGATCGAGACCCTCGCCGAGGAGCTGCGGGACCAGCCTATCGACCTCAACAGCATCGCGCCCGGGGCCATCAACACCCGCCTCACCGACGAAGTCCTCGCCCTCGGCCCCGCCGTCGTCGGTGCCGACGAATACACCTCCGCTCAAAAGCAAAAAGCCTCCGGCGGCGCGTCATTGGACAAAGTCTTCGCCCTCATCGCTTGGCTCCTCTCACCCGCTTCCGACGGGATCAGCGGCCGGCTGCTCGCCGCCCCTTGGGATCCTTGGGCCACCCTCGGCCGCCACACCGAAGTCCTCGCAAAGTCCGACACCTACACCCTCCGCCGCATTGTCCCCGGGGAACGCGGTCAGAGCTTTTGAACCCGACCGCTACGGCTTCGGTTCGCCGGCCACGTGCGTCTGCACCGAAATAATCTCGCCGCGAAACACCGCGTTGCTCGTGGACATCCCGTGCGGGTTTTGACCAAAAACAATTTCCTCCGGCCGCACCGGGTAAAGCGCCTGCGCCGCATCCATGACCACACGGCCGCCCAAGATCAGCCGCACGCGATCTCGCGGCAACCCGCCCTCCGAATCGAGTGATCCCAACTCGACCACCAGCGTCTGCACGGCTCCCGGCTTTGGTTCAAACGGCGACGTTTCCCTCGCGCCGAAGCCCCAATGGTCCAACCCGAGCGTATAGCGGCCGCCGCCGACGGCCTTCAGGAAAATCGAATCCGCCGCGCCCGCCCGTCCCGCCGAGACCAACGGATCGGCTCCGGTAAATCCTCCCGGGGGCAGCAGGAATCGCAGCTGCACCCGCCCGGGCAGTCGCGGTTCCGCCGCCGCCAGCCATTCCCCGCTTTGCGCCGGAGCCACGGCCTTCCAGTCGCCGGGATTGAGTCCCCACGCTCGGACTCGCCCTTTCGCAAAAAAATCCGACTTGCACGCCGACACCGCCTGCCCGCGCACTTCCAATTCGATCCAACCGGCCCGGCTCCCTTCCTTCCCATTCGGCTCGGGAATTCGCAGGCGCACCGCCGAAGCAGCCTCATCCGCCGGCGATATCCAATCCAGCCAACGCACCGCCCCCCGCTCCACCCAGCCCAGCCGAATCAGTCCGGCTTGCTTCACCCGCTGCCAAATGATCGCCGCCCTTTCTCCGTCCTCCCGCTCCAGCCGCAACCAGAGCCCCCGGTCATTGGCCATCGTTTCATCGCCGCCCAGTTTCCCCAGCAGCAGCCCCGGCTTCACCGGCCCCAACGGCTCCAATCGCGGCAACTCCGTCAACCGTCCGCCAAAGAGGAGCCGCACCGACGACGAGTTTCCTTCATTGACCCCAAAGGCGACGCCCAACGCCTTCGCCGGCAACAAGGGCAGATCCGGCTGAAAGACGTCGCGCCCGTTCCAATGCACGCTGAGCAAGTCGGGTCGAAATCCCGCCCGCTCCGCCCCGATCGCCGACCCGAGTTCGCCGTCGTTGGCTACCGGCAAATTTACTTCCACCCACTGCGGCTGCGCGTAATCGACGGCAAACTCCTGCGACCATCGCCCGCCGCCGCCCAGCTGGTCGTGCAATAGGCGCACGAACCCCGGCCGCACGTAGTCGACCGCGAGCGTATCAAATCCCTCGGGCCCGATTTGCTGCACCAGCGGCTCAATCAAGCCGAACCGGTCCGACGGCAGATCCAGCCGCAGCCGCAGCGCACCCCGCGCCAGCGCCCGCGCCCGAAACCAAGCCTCATCCACAGGCCGCACCAATCCGGCGGAGATCTGGCCCGTGAAACCCTCCGATCCGACCGCCCGGTCGGACAAATCACCCCGCTGTTGCAGCCGTGGCGACGAATCATAGCTCGCCACGTCTCGGTTCAACTGCAGTTGCCCATCGACCGTAATCCGCATTCGCCGCTTGAGCGCGAGCCGCTCGTCCGTTTCCCGCCCGCCATACCACGGATGCGCGACGCCCGGAAGCAGCAGCGCGCCGGAAAGTCGCACCCGCGAGCGACCACCCGGCGCGAAAGAAAACCAATCCCCGGCGATCTCCCCGTATTCTCCGTGTTTGAAAACGAAACGCACCCTCCCCGCCGCGGCGTAATCGACCAAGATCGCATCGCGAAAATCCTTTGTCCCCGCCGAGAAAAACGACTCCCGCCGCACGCCCCGATTTTCCGTCGGCCACCGCACCTCCAGCTCGCGGTCGCCGAGCGCCGCCGCCTCCGTGCGCAACAGCGGCCACACGACCCCGTCCGCCCAACCCGCCAGCCGGGCATACGTCGCCGGCGCCGTGCTTTGGAAAAATCCATGCACCTGCAAACTCGCCAGCACATTAAAACCCGCCGCCAAAGGCACGAGCACGAGCACTCCCGCCCCCACCAGCACCCGACTCCACTGCTTCCGCCCCGTCAGCCCCGCCGCCAGCGCCACCAAGGTCAGCAGCACCAGCGCCGGATGAAAATCCACCATGTAGCGGTTCGCCCGCACCCCGGTCATCGCGACCACCGCCATATTCACCCCAAACAACAGCCCCGCGAGCGCCCCCGCGTCCACCCACGCGAACGTTGGGCGGTCAAGCCCGCGGCGACGCCCAATCAGAGCCATCACCGTGGTCACCGCCGCCAACCCGGCGACCAATGTCCAAACCCATTCGCCGTGCACATGCTCCCGGCCCACATAATCCGACGGCTTGGCCCCTTCCTCCCCCGGCGCGACAAACGGAAAATATCCGTTCAACGCCGGTGGTTTCAGATAATAGAGCGCGAAATTATACCGCAGATTCTCCGCCCGGAACATCTGCTTCGGATTCGTGCCGAGCTGGTGGTTGTGACCGAACTCGGTCACCTTCCCGAACCTCGCAAAGTTGTAAGCCGCGAGCCCCGCTCCCACCGCTCCGGCTCCCGTGCCCCCTGCGAGCAATCCCGCCAGCAGTAACCGCCCGCGCGCACCCTTATTTGCCTCGCGCCAGGCTATCCCCGCCGCGCCGGCCACGAGCAGCAGCAGCCCCGCCGGCGCCAGATTCGCCCGCGATCCCACCGCCAGCCCTACCGCCACGCCCGCGATGACTAGGGACCACCAACGTTGCCTCGGCCGATGCCACGCCCGCGTCACCGCCCACAACGCCAGCATCGTGAAGGCATAGCCCGCCCCGATCGCGACCTCGTAAAACAGCGGTCGGCGCAACGCCGAAGGTGCCGCCGTGCACAGCCCCAGCGCCACCACCCCCAGCAGCACCCACGCTCCGCCCAATTGCGGAAAATACTTCCGGCGAACCGCCCGCCACCACGCCGTCGCAAAACCAAACCCCGCCAGCATGAAGATGACCGCCGCCAGCGCCTCCGGCATATCGTGCCCCGTCAGCAGCGCATACGGCAGGTAAAGCATCATCACCGGCGCCACGCCGAAATACAGGTAGTAACGCCCCCGGTAGAGACTCGCATCGAGCATGAACGGCGCATCGCCCGGACGCTCCGCCGGCGCCAACGCGAGCAACCGCGGGTCCGGATCCGCCTTCATGTAGAGGTGCCCGTCGGCGAAGCCGTCCACCAGCAGGTTGTAGTAATCCCCTTTCTGCCCCTTCAGATTCAAATTGGCCGACGCCGACTCGACCGTCCAATAATAAAACCACGCCACCGCCAGCGCCACCGCCAGCACGCCCAAGCGCAGGGCCCGTTCGGGACGAGCGACTCGCGGGGAGGCGGGGGGCGAAGACGGCAACATGATCGGAGAAAATCGGGGCGAAAAAAAACTCAGCCTCCGGGTTTGTCGTTAGAAATCAAACCCGGCCTTCATGGCAATTCCACCGGGCCCAGATACTCCACGCGCTTGATCTCGCCCGAAAATTTCTCCGCGCACGACGACGCGCCGATGCCGTTCACGCCCACCCGAATCTGCTCCCGCCCCGCCGGGAAACTCTCCCCGGCGTGTCGCAACACCACGCGCCCGTCCACCCTCACGAGCACCGTCTCCCTCAGTCGCCGCAGCGCCTCCGCTTCGACCGTCGCCGCCGGAAACACGCCAGCGCCATAAAGCGCCCCGAGGCTGATCTCAATCTCCAGCACCTGCCCTTCCCGCACCGCAAAAGGTGCGCTCACCGGCCCGCCCACACTCCACTTGTCGTAGCCGATCTGCACCTGTCCCGCATCCGTGTATTTCACAAAAACGACTTCGCCCGCTCCCGTCTGTCCCGTCACCAGCAACGGTTCGCTCCGACCGATCACGCGCTTCTCCGGCAACGTCACCGTCACCAACCGCGCCCCGCTCGTCGGCGCCGCCGCCCACTCGCCCGACCGGGCATAAGCCAACCGCGTCCCGCCGAAATTCACCTCCGCCGTGCTCGCCCCGATCCCGTTGTGCCCGATGAAAACCTCTTCCGCTCGCGCCGCGTTAAACGGCCTCGCCACGTCCGCCACCTCGCGACCGCCCATCCGCACGCGCAACCGCCTTCGACCCGCGTGCAGCTCCGCCGCCGTCGCCTCGGGATGCAGCGAACCCATATCCACTTCCACCGTGTGCTCCGCCCCGGGATCGTAGAAAAAATCCGCCGTCTCATAGCCCGGAAAATTCCACGCATCGTGCCCGAATCGCAGCCGGTTCGGCCCCGCATAAAAAACATAAAACAAATCCCCCGCGCCCGCCTGTCCCGTCGCGATCAGCGGCTGGCCCACCTGCGCGCCAAACGCCGGGAACCTCACTCGCAGCCGCACCGGCCCGGCCCGCTCGCCCGCCGGAATCATCGCCCCGCTCGCCGGTAAACCCGCCCGTCCCGCCAAAGCCAGCTTACCGCGAAACCCCGCTGCTCCCGGCTCCGCCGCGTTGCGCCCCAGCTCGATTTTCTCCGGCTCGGAATCGGGAAACGACGACGCAAATCGCAACAGCTCCCTCCCGTCCAGCCGCACATCGACCCGGCGCAGCAGCAGCTTCACCTCCGCTTCGTCCCGCCCGACAAACACCGCGTGCCCCGTCGGCGGATACAGCGAGCCCAGATCCACCCGCAGCCGGTAGCGCCGCCCCGGCTCGAATTCAAACGGCGCGCTCGCCGGCCCCGTCGTCCCGCCCGACGAAAACCGCACCTCCGCCGTGCGCTCGCCGAGATAGCGCACCGTCAGCACGCACTTTCCTCGCGCCGTCGCCACCAACACCTCCCGCGCCCCCGCCGTCCCCGCCGCGAACTCGACGTCCACCTCCGCCGCGCCGTAGCTCAACCCCGCGATCCGCTCATACGCCGCCGGCAGCCGATTCATCACCCCCGCCAGCCACCGCATCTCCGGCCACGCCGCCGACGGCAATCCATGCACCAGAGAATGCACGCCCGTGTAAGCCAACAGCGTCGCCGCCGCCACCGCGCCGATCCGCCGCCCCGCACCCCGCGCCGCCGCCAACCACGCCGACACCATCACACTCGCGACCAACATCATCCCCGGCAAAAAATCCAAAACATAACGGTCGAAAACATAGTAGTAGAACATCAGCGAACCGAAGTTGACGACCGCCACCCACCACAGCGCCCCCACGCCCAACACCCACGCGCGCCCCCGCCCCGCCCACCACGTCAACGGCCACGCAAGCGCCAACAGCGCAAACGGCGCCCACGTCAGCAACCCGATGTTTTCCGATGTCTGCCGGATGAACGGGAAATACCGCGAATACTCGCGCCCCGCCATCACGTAGCCCGCAAATGCCAGCCGCACCCGCTCCCACCCGAACAACGTGATCTCCCGCATATCCACCGCCGCAAACTGATACCTCAGCCCGAATTCCAGCGCCGACCCGAACCGCGCGAAATTATACGCCGCGATCCCCGTCCCCGCCAACGCCGCCGGCCCCGCACTCGCCACCAGCAACCACCGCGCCCCTCCGCTGCGCCCCCGCCGCCACGCCAGCCAAACGCCCACGACCGCGACCGCGCTCAGCGCAAAAATATGGTTCGGCCGCGCCGCCACCGACAACCCGCCGCACAGACTCGCCAGCGCCAGCCCCGACGCCTGCCGCCGCCACCCCCGCGCCAACGCCGCCGTCAGCAAAGCATGGGCCGTCCCCATCCCGCACAACCACGCACACGCGATCGGCACCTGGTAGAAATCTTTGCTCCGCAGCGAAAACTGCACGAACGACCCCAACCCCAGGGTCAGCCCAAAAACAAAAATCCATCCCACGCCCAAACTCGGAAAAAACCGCCGCTCACACCGCCGGTAAAATCCCAATGCCAGCAAAAATCCCGCCGCGCAAAAAATCCCCGTCGCCCCGCCGTCCGGCAGAAACGCCCCGGTCAACACCCGCCACGGCACCAGCAACACCACCGCCGGCGCCACCCCGAAATAGACATAGTATCGGTCGTTAAAATACGTCGCATCGTGCGCCCGCGGGATGCCCTGCGCCCCCGCCCACGGATTCGCCAAGGTCTTCAGCCGCGGGTCCGGCACGAGCATCAGATGCGTCTGCCCGGCGACGAAGCCCTCCGTCAGCCGATCGTAGAGCGCCACCGGTTGCCCGCGGATCAGCCCCGGATTCGTTCGCATCCCCACATACCCATACCACCCCCGCACGATCGCCATCACCGCCCCATACGCCGCGCTCCGGCGCCCTGCTCGCGCAGCCGCCTGCGCTCCGCCGCCCGCCTCCGGTCGATTCCCCGCCGCAAACACCCGCACCTGCATCATCAAAAAACTCATCGCCATCTGCGCCATGTTCGCCGCGCCCGCCGCCAACCAACCCGGCCACGTCGTCCACGTCCGCAGCGCCGTGAACACGCCCCATTGGATCACAAACGTCACCCCCACCATCACCGCATACTCGCCCACCTGCCGCGGCGACGCTGGGCGCCGGTCCGCAAACGTCCACCGTTTGTTAAGGAAAAAATGCAACACCACCGCCGGCGGATATGCGCACAGAAAAGCCGCCTGCTCGCTCAGCCAAAATCCCAGCACCCCGTTGAGGGTCATGAACACAACCATCACGCCGATCCCGACCGCGCCAAACCGCGCCAATTTCCAAAAAAATTCGGGCTTCACCATGAGCGGAAACAAGAAACCGCCCCTTTCCCGCGAGCCAAGCGCCGAAAACACTTCGCCCCTCAGCCTGCCGAAGCCCCCGCCTGCACACGCCGAACGACCGGGAAGAGCCAGCCCAGCCACGTGAGCGCGCTTAAGGCCAACGCCGCCCAGAGCTTGCCCGTGCCCACGTAGTGCAGTTCCAGCTCATGCCTGCCCGGCCCGACCGCCACCATCGCCAACCCTTGTTGTGAGGCCTTCGTCTCCACCCGTTTGCCGTCTAGCGTCGCCCGATAACCCGGCAGCCAAACCCGCGAAGTCTCGATCCAGCCCGCCGTCGGCACCGTCGCCGTCACACGATAGCGGGGCATCAGCTCGTCCACGCGCACCGACGCGCGCGCCGGATCGTAGCGCGAGATTACGAGATCGGCAAAAAAATCCCCGTCACCACGCAGCGTGTTGACCGCCTCGCGCGGCATAGTGAGGTGGTAATCTGCGGTCTGTTCGGTCGTATTTTCGATCGAGATCACCCGCGAGTTGGTCACGTCGGCACCGAAAGCCAGCGGCAATCCCGACGCCGGCAGCCGATACTCCCGGTAACCGTGCGTCGCGGTCCAGATCAGATAGCCGCCGTAGTTGATCTTCGGGTCGAATTCAAACCGCAGCAAAAATTTCTCGCCCGGCGGCACCGCCACATCCGGCGCCACGTGCACCCACACCGGATTCGCCGCATCTTTCCGCACCGTCAGCCGCACCCGCCGCGCCCCGCCCAGCTCCATGAGCGCCGCCGTTTGATCCGGACCAATCACCACCTTCTCCTTTTTGTCCAAAACCCGGGCCTGCAACCACGGGTCCGTATGCCCATGGGAAAGATACGCCGGGTGTGGCAACAAGTCGTAGGTGAACCGATCCAGCACCAGATTCTCCGGCCGGAACTTGTCCTCTGTGCGTGTGCGTGACTCGATCATCGACCACCCTCTCTTTGCAAAAGGCGTCGTCTCCCAAAGCCCCCAGCCCACCGCCATCGCCAGCAAAACCCAACACCCCCTCTGTCGCCAACTCGCCCGTGCATCCGTCGCCGCGCATGCCCACGCGGTCACCCCGCCCATCGCCAGCAAGGCGGACAGGATCGGCATGATTCGGATCGGCAGGGTTAAATTCACAACCTGCACCAATCCGTTGGGCGCGTAGCCCAACAGAAAATCGCTGATCCATGGCACCCGTGCGAGTGCGAAGCAGGGCAGACTCGCCGCCACAAAAAATAATTTCACCGCCAGCTTTTCCGCGCGCCAAAACGACCACGCCAGCATCGGCAACACGATCCAAAGTCCCGTTCCCGGTTGAAAATTCCCCTCTGTGGCCAAATTGGCGTCAACCGGCAGAAAGAACTCCCGCAGGTTGGACTGATTGGTTTTCAAACCCGCCAGTGTCGCCTGGTTGCGAGCCGGATGCTCCGGCCCGCACCACACCTGCGCCAAACCGGCGCCCACCAGCAACGCCGTGCACAGAATCGCGCACGCGTGACGCTTCGTCGCATCCCGCGAAACCCGACGTAGCAGCACCGCCGCGACCGCAACCAGCACCGTCGTCGCCACCATCCACCAGCCCCAGGGCACCCGGCCCTGCGCCGCCAGCCACGCACCGGCCGGCACCGCCGCCAGCCACCACCGACTCCGCCCCATCAAAAAACCATTGGCCAGCCCTGCGATGGCGAGGAGCAAGCCCCCGATCTGGAAAGCATCCTCACGCCCCGCTCCCGGAGCCTTCGGAAGCTCGCTCATACTCGCAAAATAATAACCCGCCAACCCGCCGAAGAGCAGCGCGCCCCCGATCGCCCCGCGCCAACGCTCACGTGGCGCCCGACCGAATAAAAAAGAACCGCTCTGCAA
>JBDNFZ010000240.1:0-2422 GCA_041689555.1 Opitutaceae bacterium
CCCACCAGCAACTCAGCGCCTATCAGGAAATGCTCAACGAACGCCCCCGCAAAATCCTCGGCTGGAAGTCCCCTGCTCAGTGTTTCCGCGAACTCCTTATATCAAGTCTTTCTTCGAATTGATTCTTGAATGTGCCAACCCTTTCCTCTCAATCAGCGTCATCAAGTTCAAAGCCGCCTTCGAGGATGAATCTTTGTAGTAAGCTGGCGGCTTTGATATTCACCTTAAAGGGTGGGAGCGTGTTACCTTCGCGCGCGTCGAAGTAGGCTTTGGCTTTCTGCTTGTTGATCGTAGCCTTAAGGTCATCGAAGCGGCCATATTCGTTGAGATTGGCTTCGTTGACATGGGTGTTCATGAGAGCAACAAGCTTCGTTTCATCCAGCCCGAGTATAGCCACAAGGGCGGCGATTTCGTGATTCTTGGCCTTATCCTGGTAGTCCGTAAGGTAATCGCGGAAGGTGCGGTGCGGATCAATCTGGATGTCGCCGCGCTGGATATCATGCAGGAAAATTTCGGCGATTTTTTGCTCGTCTTGGGTGAGCGATGAGAAGGAGCGGTGCAGTTCTGCCAAGGTGGTTTCCTTTGCCTGCTCGTCACCGCTTTGTAGGACTCTGAGATACTTCTCGAAGCGCGAGTTCATGTAGTCGGCATCAATTTTGCCGGTGTCGATCTCGGTGATGTGGCTATCGATCTCGTAGGGGATATCCGCGCCGCTACCGCCCCCACCGCCGCCATTACCGCCAAGTTCTTTATAGCGCTGGAGGAGCGTGAAATATTGATGCTGGGTCAGAGTAAGTTCTACGGTTCTTTCCGGTTCATCGAATTCATAGAGCATTTGCTCCCAGGTGAATCCTTGGATCTTCGCGGCTTCCAAGATTTTATTAAATTCATGAAAGTTTTTGGCGAAGGTAGCGCGTTCGGTTAGATCATCCGGCAGCTTCATGAAATCCTTGATGCCTGCTGCGTCGAAGATCGCGGTGATCTCGGCAAAGCAGGCATTCATGCGCTCTAGGTTGATCGGCAGACGATCTGCAAAAAGGCCGATGGGTCTGTCGCCGGAATAAAGTTTCACGGCTGCGGTCACGTTCCCCTTCATCGTGTGGGGTTTGCGGTAGTAGCGGATGGTGCCAAAGGGCTTGTCCGGGCCGAAGAGGCGGTTGGTGCGGGAAAATGCCTGAATAACGTTTTCATACTCCAAGAGCTTGTCGAGGTAGAGCGTATTTACCCACTTCGAGTCGAAGCCGGTGAGCATCTGATTCACGACGATCAGCAGATTGAGTCGCTTGTCTGTCTCCGTCTCGTTGCGGATGTAAGGATATTTGTGCGCGAGGCGGGCGGCGAGGTCTTTTTTGAAATTGGAGTGACTACCGAGGTCGAATTTTTGCCCGTAGGATGCGTTGTAGTCTTCTATGATTTCGACGAGGCCATTTGTTTTGAAGACGGGATCGCCACCGCCGTCTTCATCGCTGATATTTGGATCGAAGAGAGCGGTGATTTTTAGGTGTGGGCACTTCGCTTTCATCAGGCGGTAGTAGATGATGGCTTCCGGGATGGTGCTGGTGGCGAAGATGGCGTTGAATTTCCCGCCTTGGCTGAGGGTAACCCAGTTGTTCGTAATATCCTTAACCACCGCGTTCTGGTGCTCGTCGCGGCGGTATTGGGTGCTGGGCAGATGGTCTTCGATACCTGTTTGATAAACGCCGGAGCTGTCACGGAGCCCCGCCATCGGCACCTCGTTCATGTAGTGGTTGAAAACCTTCTTTTGCTTAGGGTCAGCAAAGGCCTCTTCCGGTGTGGCGGCTTTGGCTTTTTCTAGAGCGACAGCCTGCCGTAGATCGCGGTCGCGGTAGGTGAGCACTTGGTAGGGATCGAAGCCGAGGACGTTCTTGTCGCGAATGCCGTCGGCGATGCTGTAGCGGTGCAGCTCATCGCCGAAGACGTCGGTGGTGGTGTTGTCCCTGTGGACGTTCTCTTTATGAATGGGCGTGCCGCTGAAGCCGAAGAAGACCGCTCCCTTGAAGCTATTTTTGATATCGCTCAACATGCCGCCGAAGGTGGAGCGGTGGCACTCATCGATGATGAAGACGATGCGCTTGACCCGCATGGTTGCCAGATCGTGCGCTTTGAGCCCGTCCACCTCATCCTTGAGGTTACTCATCTTCTGGATGGAGGTCACGATGAGGGTATCGGCGGGATCGGTGCTCTTGAGTTTCTTTACGAGCATTCCCGTGTATTCCGTGGCCTGCACCTGGTTGCCGTCTCCGGCGAAGTTGCGGTAGGCGTCTAGCCCGGAAAATTCATACGCGAACGAAAGAATGGGCATGATTCGTGCTTAAGTTATTGGCATGAAGAATCAAACGAAAGCAGCGACTGGCACCCGGCCCGCCACAGACTGTCAGCCCGAAGCGTTCCTGTTTCCCGA
>JBDNFZ010000241.1:0-1376 GCA_041689555.1 Opitutaceae bacterium
CACGCGCAGCGGATGCAGCGGCAGCCCCGCATCCAAGTCCTGCGCCCGCGCGAGCACGATCTTGTCGAATTCCCCGGCGCCGATGCGTTCGAGCGCCGCGCCGACTGCGGCCCGGTAATTTTGGGCTTCCACCTGTTTGAACACCGTCGGGATCGGCGCCGTCGCCTCTGCCGGTGCCGGCTCGCGGTAGCGAAACCCGGAAAATTTCGCGTGCGCCCGCCACACCCGCTCGGTCAGCGCCGCGAGATCCGCATCGGGAGCCACCGCGAGATTCGCCACCGCCGTCGTCACCGCTCCGGCCTTCGCCACCTGCCACCTCGGCACAAACACCCGTGCCGCCGGAAACGCCTCCCCGGCCTCGACGTTGTCGGCAAAGGCAAAGCTCGCGAAAAAATGGGGTCCGCCAAACGGCGCGTTCACGTCGCCGACCGCGATCGTGTGCTCAAGCGTCTCGTCGATCCAGCGTTGCACCGCCGCAAAGCGATCCCCGCCCTCGGCCGCAAACGCCATCGCCGTCTCCGCGCCGGCGATCGCGCTCTCGATGTCGGGCCGCTCCGCGTAAAAGTGCGGTTCCTCCGGATCGAAAATCGACTCCAGCACCGCGAGGGGATCGAGCGCGTCCACCGTCAGCGAGATACTCACCAACTTCGGCCGCCCCGCCCGCCCCGCCGCCGCCCGACACTGCTCCAGAAACGCCCGCAGGGCGTCCGGGTTCGCATTCGTCGCGGGGTTGATCGGCAGAATCGTCATGGATCAAAATCGTTCTCGTTTTCCCAATCGTTCTCTTGCTCCCTTTTCTCCTCGAACGTCAGTCCCCGAAAAAATCTCGGTTCGGACGAACGGTTCGGAGAAAGCGGAACGAAAAAATAAACTACGGCGTCTTCGGCTTCTCCGGCCTGGGGAACAACACCAGCGCTTCCGCGACCTTCGTCCCCGTGAGCCGGCCGCCCCAGACGAGTTCGTCGCGCCAATTCGCGCCCGGCGTGTAGCCGAGCACGCCGTTGATTTTCTCCACCGTCGTCGGCATCACCGCCGTCAAGAGCGCGGTGCCGAGCCGCAGGGCCTCGGCCATCGTCGCGATCGACGTCCGCAGCAGCGCCCGATCGTGCGCCTCGGTCGACTTGCCAAGCTTCCACGGCGCGCGTTTCTCGATGTAGGCGTTGGTCGCGGTGATGAAGAACATCGTCTTCTCCAGCGCCGTGTGGAACTGGAAGCCCTCGTGCAGCGCGATGACATCGTCGCGGGTCGTCTCCCAGAGCGCCCTGAGCTCGTTCTCCGCGTCCTCCGCCACCTCGGCGGCCGGCACGATCGCACCGGCAAACCGGTTGGTCATGTTCAACGTGCGGTTCACGAGGTTGCCGAAATTGTTCGCGAGC
>JBDNFZ010000242.1:0-6930 GCA_041689555.1 Opitutaceae bacterium
CCCCGCGCCGATCTTCCGCCCGTCGAGGTCGCCGCGTGGACCCTCGTCGCCAACCTCCTCCTCAATCTCGACGAAACCGTCTCCCGCAACTGAGCGCCGCCATGAATCCCTGCTCCGATTACCTGAACCACTTCACGCGCCGGCAGTTTTTCTCCGGCGCCGGCCTCGCGATGGGCGGCGTCGCCCTCAATCTCCTCGCGCCCCGCCTTAGCGCCGACACCACGACCGCCACCGGCGCGGCGACGACCGTTCCCCGCATCCACCCGCCGCTCGCCGGGCTCCCGCATTTCGCGCCGAAGGCCAAGCGTCTCATCTATCTCCACATGAACGGCGGGCCGTCCCAGCTCGACACATTCGATTATAAGCCCGGCCTCGCCGAGCGCTTCAACGTCGAGTTGCCCGATTCCATCCGCGCCGGCCAGCGCATCACCACCATGACCAGCGGGCAGGCGCAGTTCCCCGTCGCGCCGTCTCTGTTCAAGTTCGCGCAGCACGGTCAAAACGGCGCCTGGGTGAGCGAACTGCTGCCGTGGACCGCCAAGCTGGTGGACGACATCGCCATCTTGCGCTCGGTCCATACCAACGCGATCAACCACGACCCCGCCTGCACCTTTTTGATGACCGGCAACGAACTCCCCGGCAAAGCCAGCCTCGGCTCGTGGCTTTCCTACGGTCTCGGCAGCGAGAACAACGACCTCCCCGCCTTCGTCGTGCTCACTCCGAAGTGGTCTTCAAAGGTCGCCGCGCAGGCGCTCTTCACGCGGATGTGGAGCAGCGGTTTCCTCTCGGGCGCGCACAACGGCGTCGCCCTTCGCGCGCAGGGCGACCCGGTGCTGTTCCTGCAAAATCCCCCCGGCGTCGATGCCGCCACCCGCCGCGTCATGCTCGACGGGCTCGCGCAGTTCAACCGGCGCACCCACACCCGCTACGGCGACCCCGAGACCCTCAACCGCATCGCCCAATACGAGATGGCGTTCCGCATGCAGACGAGCGTGCCCGAGCTCACCGACTTCGCCGACGAAAGCCCCGCCACCCTCGACCTCTACGGGCCCGACGTCCGCGAGACCGGCACGTTTGCCGCGAGCTGCCTGCTCGCCCGCCGCCTCGCCGAGCGCGACGTGCGGGTCGTCCAGATTCTCCATCGCGGCTGGGATCAACACGGCAACCTCCCCGGCGACCACCGCCTCCAGTGCGCGGACACCGACCAAGCCTGCTACGGCCTCATCACCGACCTCAAGCAACGCGGCCTGCTCGACGACACGCTCGTGGTCTGGGCAGGGGAATTCGGCCGCACCGTCTATTCGCAGGGCACGCTCACGCGCACCAACTACGGCCGCGATCACCACCCGCGCTGCTTCAGCGTCTGGCTCGCCGGCGGCGGCGTGAAGAGCGGCGTGGTCCACGGTGAGACCGACGATTTTTCCTACAACATCGTCCGCGATCCCGTGAGTCTCCACGACCTCAACGCGACCTTGTTGCACTGCCTCGGCGTGGATCACGCGAAGTTCACCTTCAAAGCCCAGGGCCTCGACCAACGCCTCACCGGCGTCGAGCCCGCCCGCGTCGTCAAAGAAATCCTGGCGTAGGGTTCGGCCCTGCTTTGATGCGTCGGCTCGCCCTCCAGCTCTACCGCTTCGCCGTTGTCGCGGTGATCGCGTGGCTGGTCCGCGATGTCGCCGTGCGGCAGCGCATCCAGGGCGACTCGCCCGTCACCCCGGAGGAAATCCGCGCGCTCCTGCCCGCCGCCGCCGCGCTCCGGCCCGACGACTCCGCGCGCGACGGGCTCTTCGTCCTCGACCGCGTCGGCCGCGAGCTTGGCTACGTCGTCCGCACCCAGCCCCGCACCCGCGACATCATCGGTTACGCCGGGGTGACCGATACCCTCGTCGTCCTCGACCGCGATTGGAAAATCCTCGGACTGAAAATCCACACCTCCGAGGACGGCGCCGACTACGTGCGCGATCTCACCGTCGACCGTCGTTTCCTGAAAAAGTGGAACGGCCTCACTTGGGACGCCGCCGCCGCCCTCGACCTAAAGGCCGCCGGCATCGAGGGAGTTTCGGGTGCGACGATGACGAGCATGGCCATCGCCCAAAGCGTGAAGGCGCGGCTCCAACTCAGCCGCGACGAACTCGCCGCCCGCGTGCCGCTGCGCCTCGCGTGGCGGGATTTCGGAATGCTCGCCGTCCTCGCCGCCGCCGCGGTGATGGCCTTCGGTCCCGCCGCATGGCGCCACCGTTGGAAGGTTCCCTATCAACTCGTCCTCGTCGGCTACGTCGGCTTGGTCGCCGGAGATCTCGTCGCCCAAAAACTTCTCGCGGGCTGGGCGCGGTCGGGAATTCCTTGGACCGCCGCGCCGGGCCTGTTGCTGCTCGTGGCCGCCGCGCTCCTCGTGCCGTGGGTAACCGGCAAACCGTTCTACTGTCATCACGTCTGTCCTCACGGTGCCGCGCAGGAGTTGCTGAGCCGCTGGCGGCCCGCCCGCTGGCAAGTGACGCTGTCGGCCGGCGTCGTGCGCGGCCTCGGGTATCTCCCGGGCGCGCTGGTGCTCTTCACCCTTGTCGTCGCGCTGCTCGCGCTACCCTTCGACCTCGCGGGCCTCGAACCGTTTGCCGCTTATGTTTTCCGTTCCGCCGGGGTGGCGACGCTCGCCGTCGCCGGCGTCGGCCTCGTGGCGTCGGCCTTCGTGCCGCAAGCCTACTGCCGCTTCGGCTGCCCGACCGGCGCGCTCCTCAACTTCGTCCGCGCCCGCGGTGCGACCGATGGCTTTTCCCGGCGCGACGCCGCCGCGCTCGCGCTCGTCGCGGTCGCCTTCTTGCTGAACGCCCATCACCTCGCGGTCCTGCGGCTCGTCCGATGATCGCACTCGCTCCGTGTAGGGGCGTCGCTCGCCGACGCCCGGTATTCCCGCGCGCCGCGGGCGTCGGCAAGCGACGCCCCTACCTTCGGCTCGTTTCACTCGCGCTCGTCTTCACCGCCCCGTCCGCCGCCGAGCCCGTCGTCCTCGCTGGCCGCGCGATGGGCACGACGTGGACGGTAAAGTTTTTCCAGCCGTCGCCGCCGCTGAATCCCGCGACACTGCAGGCGCGGATCGCCGCGCGACTTGAGCAACTCGAGCAGACGTTCTCCACCTATCGCCCAAGCTCGGAGCTCTCCCGCTTCAACGCCGCCGGCTCGACCGGGTGGATCGCGGTCACGCCCGACCTCGCGCGGGTCGCCCTCGATTCGCGCCGCCTGAGCGGGCGCACCGAAGGCGCGTTCGACGCGACCGTCGCCCCGCTTGTCGCGCTCTGGGGCTTCGGCCCGCAACGCCGCCTCGGCCCGCCACCCGCGCCCGCCGAGATCGCCGCCGCGCGTGCGCGGGTCGATTGGCGTCGGCTGGAGGCGCGGCTCGATCCGCCCGCGCTGCGGAAAAGCTCCCCCGAGGTCGCGGCGGATTTTTCGTCGATGGCCAAGGGTTTCGCCGCCGACGCCGTAGGGGAACTGCTTCGCACCCTCGGCGCGACCGAGCATTACGCGGCGGTGGGCGGCGACATCCGCACCGGCGGCGCGCACCGCTGGCGCGCCGGCCTCGAGCATCCTGCCGACGACCGCGCGGCACCGATCGCGGTTGTGGGGCTCGCGGGCCATGCGGTCTCCACTTCGGGCGATGCGCGCAACTTTTTCCTGCATGAAGGGCGCCGCTACGGCCATCTCATCGATCCGCGCACGGGCGCACCGGCAGACGGTGCGCTCGCTGCCGTCAGCGTGGTAGCCGCGACCTGCGCCGCATCGAGTTCGATTGCGACGGCGCTCGGCGTTCTCGGGGCCGAGGCGGGATTCGCTTGGGCGGTGCGCGAGCGGATCGCCGCGATCTTCGTCGTCCGCGAGGGCGCGGGCTTCGCGCTACGGCCGACGCCGGAGTTCGCTCAGTTCGCGTGGCCCGGCGGCAACTGAGACCGGCAGCCGTGATAAACAGACCATTCGAACGGGAAACCGAAGTGGAACCGCGATTGTAAACGAAGAGCCACGAACAAAAACCCACGGAATTCAAATGAGCATTTGCTCCGATGGCATGGGCGAAACCGTGCGATCAAACGAACTGTCCCGGCGTCTTTTTTCACCGCAGAGCCCGGGAGGGTCCGCAGAGAGATGCCTGTGGATCGGGCTCTGCGCCCTTCCCGGCTCTGCGGTGTATGCCTCGGTTCCCTTTGGTGACGGCGGTGCCGAGAGCCTCGCGGGGAATCCTTCGCTTCCGGCCGAAATTGATCGCCGAAGCCGCGCGAATCCGCGCGAAGCCGCGCGAATCCACGCGAATCCACGCGAATCCACGCGAAGCTCGGCCCTGTGCTTTCGTGTCCGTTCGCGGTTCCCAACTGCTCGACACCGGCTGAGACGGAGGGCCTTCTTTCCTCAACGAAAAAATCTGATTTTCACGGGCCGCCGGTATGAGACCCGGGCTTCGGCCCCGGCGCGGGCAACTCGCCCAAGGGCGTTGTGCGCCAGTTGAACGTGATCGAGAGGATGCGAATGACGAAAGTGATCCCGATCGCGCCGATCGCGGCCTGCGTCGGCGGCAGATTGACGACGGTTGAGAAGAAAACGAAGAGCACGGAGCCGGCGAGGGCGGCGAGGGCGTAGAACTGGCCGGGCTTGAAGACGAGCGGTTCCTCGCGCGTGAGGAGATCGCGGAGGAGGCCGCCGCCCGCCGCGTTGATTACACCGACCAGCACGGCGGCGGGCACGGCGAGACCGGCGGCGAGGGCCGTCTGCGTGCCGAAGGCCGCGTAGGCGCCGAGCCCGATCGCGTCGATGACGGCGATGGCGCGGCGGAAATGTTTCACCCGGTTGCCCAACACGGCGCAGACCACAGTCGCCGCGAGGATGACCTGGATGTAGCGAGCGTCGGTGAGCAGGGGCGTGGGGTTGGTGCCGGGGATGAAAACGCCGTCGCGAATGAGACCGCCGCCGATGCTGGAGACGAGCGCGAGGAAGAAGACGCCGACGATGTCGTAGCCGCGCTTGATGCCCGCGAGCGCGCCGGTGAGCGCAAAGGCGAAGGTCGCGCCGAGGTCGAAAAGCGCGGGGAGCTGGAAAGTGGCGGCGGGCACGGGGAGTGAGGTGAGCGTGCGCCGAGCGCGCTGGCTGGCTAGACGGAGGGCGCGCAGGTGCCGGCAGGCAAGGCGCAACTCGGGGTCGGGCTGGGCACGGTTTCCGGTATGACCGTTTTGTAGGGGCGTTGCTTGCCGACGCCCGCGGGCGTCCACGAGGGACGCCCCTACCCAAACCGGAAACCCGTCGGGCGCGGCTGGGGTCGACCGCCTCCGACCAGCCCCGCTTCCAATCAGCTTCCAAGACGAGACCAACAAAGGCTTTTTGCAGGAACCTGCTTGCAGGCGATTTCAGCTTTTTGCAGGAACCTGCTTGCAGGCGATTTCACCCGCGACGGCCGACCGCATGCCGAATCGCCTGCAAGCAGGCTTCTGCCTCGCGGCCCATTGGTCCCATCTTGAACGCGAACGGGAAAAAGAACCCTACAAAACGCCTTCGTAGATCTGCGCGAGCGGGACCGTGAGTTTCAGCGAGCGGAACTCCACTGCGGATTCCGCAGCCGACACGACGCTGGGGCGCCACTGTTCGTCGCGGCGGTGCAGCGTGATCTCTCGGGTTTCCTGAGAAATGAAAATGTATTCCGCGAGCGTGGGGATCAGCGGGTAGTTGAGGAGTTTCTCGCGCCGGTAGATCGACTCGGTGGAGGGCGAAAGCACTTCGACGATGAGCTTGGGATAGCGGAGGTAGTAGTCCGAGACTCCGTCGCGCACGCAGGCGACCATCACATCGGGATAATAGAAAATGTCTTCGCGGTTCACTTCGAGACGCACTTTGAAATCGGCCATGTAGGTTTTTCAGGGACCCCCGTGAAGGTGGGCGTGAAAGGCCGCCACCAGATTTATCGAAAGCAGATTATGCCGTTCGTTGGCCCCCGCCATTGCGTGGATGCGGCCGCCTATGTAGTCGTGCCGCACGTTGCCGTCGGTCTCTCCGCGCAGGTAATCCTCGATCGAGAGAAACGCGGGTGTTGTTCCCGATTGCATGGGGCGGAGTATCCGTGCGGCGCGTCCGTTGGCAAGTTTGCGGTGGCGCGGATCGGGCCTGGGCCTCGGTTTTCCGGTATGGATTCATGGCCGAGGGCGAACGCCGCGGAGGAAACGCAGGGCGAGGGCGGGTTGGGAAGCCTAGCGTTGACCGAGGGCAGAGAGGTTAAGCGCGCCATCGACGCGGAAGAGCACGCCCAAGAGGGCGAAGCGGATCAAGGCGAGCTTGCAGGCGCAGCGGGCGTTGCGTCCGGGTTCCCGATCTTCGCGCCAGGTGACGTCGCGGCGGCGGTGGTCGGCGCTTCCGACTTTCCAGTGCCCGCGACAGCGGGCGAGCCATTGGCGAGGTGTGAGCGTGGCTCGCTCTGCGGAGGAGCCGAAAGGCCGGGTCTTCTCGCTGAGCTTGCCGGTTTTCTTGTGCGTGACGGTGCTGGTCGCCGCGAACACCGTGGCGGCGTGGGGGAACCCGAGTTTTTCGGGGGTCACGTTGGCCGGCTTCAGCTCGCGGTGTTCGACGCGGCCGCGGCCGCTTTCGTCGGAGAAAAAGGGGAGGCCGGCCCGCGATCGCGTGCGTGGCGTCGGCTTGGACGGCGGCGGCGTTGCCTTTGAGTTGGATCAGATGCTCGACGCCGGCGGTGCGGCAGGGCCTTTTGTTTTGAGCTCATTTTGAGAGGAGGATGCTAAGGCAGGCGGCGGGGTTGGAGTAGAGGTGTTCCTTGACGATGGGCAGGGGGCAGCCAGGGAAGTGACTCGGCAGCAGGGTGAGCAGTGCGCTGTGCAGCAGCGCGAGATTGGCGAGTGCGTTGGGGTTGCGTGTGCGGGAGCGATCTTCGCCCCAGAAGACATCGCGCTGCCA
>JBDNFZ010000243.1:0-2687 GCA_041689555.1 Opitutaceae bacterium
ACAGCCGGAACGCGGGCAGCTCGTGCTCACCGTGAGTGAAAACCGGCAGGTGGCCATTGAGGTAAACGACCTGCCCCTCCCGGCACTCGCACGCCAGCTGGTCGTTGATCTGCGTCGCTCCGGCGGGAAAAAGCGGTAACTAGACTTGGGGCATAGGCGCTCACGCTGCACGATCCCGCCGCCACCGCGAGCCCGCACGGGTTCATCTCCCTTCCTCGCCCACCGCCGCCTCCCGGCCTGGGATCAGGGTGTCTGAGACTGCGACCGTCCTGCCACGCTAGTTCCGTTCGGGCGACTACGTCATCAAGCCGCTGGCGCGCTATGAGATCACGGCTGTAATCTTGGGCACGGAACGTTATCGGGTCGATCCGTCGGCGAAGCTTGCCCCGGTCGATCTCGCGCTCGGCTGGGGGCCGATGAGCGTCGCGGGTGTGTTGAACGAACTCTCCATCTCCCAGGGCGGTCGTTTCTACGAATACGCCTTCAAGCAGGAGCCACCGTTGCCCGAGGCTGAAATCGCCCGCCACTCGGCCAACACGCATTGCATCCCGGCGGATGCGGATGTCCGCCGCAGCCTGCTGGCGATCCGGCGCCACGACTTGGTCACACTTCGCGGGCTGTTGGTCGAGGTCAACGGACCGGACGGCTTCAATTGGCGCTCCTCGCTCACCCGCGAGGATACGCGCGGAGGCGCCTGCGAACTCGTCTGGGTGACGGAGGTCGACCGGGTGAAGAGTCTGCGTTAAGGCGCCGTCGCGGCAAATTCACTCGCCGAGGAGGTGCTCGATCACGAGTTGGTCGAGGTCCTGGTAATTCCGGTCGGCGATCAACGCGTCGGCCTGCTTCGTCGGGAACGACCGCGCTTTCTCGACGAGACGGAGGAAGGTTTTCCGGGAATTATCGAGGTGTCGGAGATAGTGTTCCTCGCGGGTCGTGCGGAAGGGATGCACGTCGAAGGCGACATATTCGCCGCGCTTACCGTAGCCGTTGCGCTCAAGGGCGCGAACTTGGTTGAACGCGACGCGGAGGTTGGCCGACCCGAACGGTTTGTCCTGGTCAAACTTCAACCCGTTCTGGTCGTTGAGGTGGATCGACCAAAGCTTCCCGAACGTCATCGCGAAATCGATTTCATCGGCCGGGTCGAGCCCGGCGAGGATCGCATGGGCCGATTCGATGAGACAGCCCACGCGCTTGGGATCGCGGGTGAGTTGGGCGATGGCGAGCGCGTGGCCGATCGTCGGGATGTAGGCGTGGTCCATCGGCTCGTTGGGCTTCGGCTCGATGCAAAGCCGCGCCTTCTTGTCGTGGGCGAGCATCGCGTCGAGCGCCTCGGCGAGCAGCTCGGTGGAGCGGGCGCCCGATTTTGCCTCGCGGAGATACGTGCCCTCGCGGGCCAGCCAGAGCACGATCAGATCGGTCCCGAGCACGCGCGCGATGTCGATCGTCTGTTTGGAGCGGTCGATGGCGTAGCGGCGGTCGGACTTGCGATTGGACGTATAGCCGCCGTCAACGGTCTGCGGCGCGAACCAGAGGCGCGGGGCGACGAGTTCGGCGGCGATGCCCTCGCCGTCGAGACGGCGGCGGAGTTCCTTGGCTTCCTTCAGCACCTGCGCGGCAGATTTGCTGTCAATGTCCGGCACGGCGTCGTCGTCGTGAAACATCATCGCCGCGAAGCCGAGTTCCTTGAGCGCGGCGAGTTTCCATGCGAAGGGTTTGGCGGCCCGGGTTTCCGGGCCGTAAGGATCGCGGCCTTCGCTGAAGTTCCAGGGGCCGGCGCAAAAGCGATAGGTGGGTTTGGGCATGGCGCAGCATGAAAGCCCGTAGGACCCGAGAACCAGTCGAAAATGAACGACCCGTCCGCGTGCTTCCGCGCTTTACTTTGCCTCGGGCAACCTTCTGAAAAGTCGGGTCGTCGCCCCGTTTGTTTCACCCTCAACGTTTCGTTTGGAACCTTTCCCATGACAAAGCCCCAAGCCTCCGATCTCACCCGCCGCGATTTTGTTCGGCTCTCGTCTCTCACCGCCGGCGCGGCGGTCCTCGCCTCGGCCGGCACGCCCCGGGTCTTCGGTGCCAACGCCGGCTCCGATAAGATCCGCGTCGGCGTCATCGGCTGCGGCGGTCGCGGCAGCGGTGCCGCCAAGAACTGCCTCGATTCCTCGCCCGGCGTGGAAATCGTGGCCGTCGGCGATCTTTTCGAGCGGCAGGCGGTGAAGGCGCGCGATCGCTTCAAGGTCTCCGCCGAAAAAACCTTCTGGGGCTTCGACGCCTACCAGAAGGTGCTCGGCGCCGATGTGAACTACGTCATCCTCGCCGCGCCTCCGGGTTTCCGCCCGAGCCACTTCGCCGCCGCCGTTGCGGCCGGGAAGCATATTTTCATGGAGAAGCCCGTGGCCGTCGATCCGGTCGGCGCACGCGCGGTGATGGCGACCGCCAAAATCGCCGACGAGAAAAATCTCTGCATCGTCGCCGGCACGCAGCGTCGGCACCAGGCCAGCTACATCGAAACGATGAAGCGCATCCAGGACGGCGCGCTGGGCGAACTCACGGGCGGCCAGTGTTACTGGAACGGCGACGGCATCTGGTTCCGCGAGAAGACCGACTGGCTCGCCGATGTCAGCGATTTCGAGTGGCAGTGCTGGAACTGGTATCACTGGGACTGGTTGAGCGGCGACCAGATCGTCGAGCAG
>JBDNFZ010000244.1:0-6135 GCA_041689555.1 Opitutaceae bacterium
GCGACTGGCAGGGTGTTTTTTGTCGGGTGCGTTATTTCAGATCGGCGGGCTGGCGGGTTGCCTGTGGGGGACGGTGGTTGTTGCGCTGGCGGCGGCGGCGATCGCGCTGGCGCTCCCGCGCCGGGCGTTGCATCCGGAGAAACGGGCGGCGGCGGAGGGCGTGGCGGAAGTTGGAGATTGAAAGCGCGGGCGGGTTGGCGAGCGTCGCGACCTGCATGAAACTGGACATTCCCGCCGGTGATTTCGCCGGCTATATTTTCGACCTCGACGGCACGCTGATCGACTCGATGCCGATCCACTACATCGCGTGGAACGAAGCGATGCGGCGCGCGGGGCTGCGGGAAACACTGAGCGAGGATTTGTTTTACTCGCTCGGGGGCGTGCCGACGCGGCGGGTGGCGGAGCTGATCGGACTACACTACGGGCTCACGGTGGACGTGGAGCATGTCTTCCATGAGAAGGAAGCGCTCTTCGCCGAGCGGTTGGCCGGGGTGAAACTGATCGAGCCGGTGGTCGCGCTGGCGCGGGAGATCGCGCGAACGCGGCCGGTGGCCATCGCCTCGGGCGGGCCGAGGGATATCGTGGAGTTGTCGCTGAAGTTGAGCGGATTGGCGGCGTTGTTTCCGGTGGTGGTCTCGGCGGACGATGTGGGGCCGACCCGGGGCAAGCCGGCGCCGGACATGTTTTTGCTGGCGGCGAAGCGGATGGGCGTGGCGCCGGAGCGATGCCTGGTGTTCGAGGATGCGGAGCCGGGGATGCGCGCGGCGGAGGCGGCGGGGATGCCGTGGGTGCGGGTGGCGAGCCGCGTGGCGCGCTGATGCGCGCAGGCGCGTAGGCGCGCAGTTGAAGGCTGAAAGTTGAAGTTTAAGGGCTGGAGAGTGGCAGTGGTCTCTCCGGCTTGGCGGCGGATCGGCGGGCTACGGGGAGCGCCAGCGAGCTGGCGGCCTACGGGGAGAGCGCCAGCGGGTGGGCGGGCTACGGGGGAGCGCCAGCGAGCTGGCGGCCTACGGGGCGAGGAGGCGGATGGAGACGGGGTCGCCGAGCTTGAGGCCGGCGGAGGCGGCGGCGTTTTCCCAGTTGCGGGAAAGCCAGAAAAAGCCCTCGGCGTTGGGGAAGACGACCCACTCGCCGCGCTTCACGCTGCCGAAATCTCGGCCGTAGTAAGTGCGAAAGGTCTGGCCGCGCGCGCCGACTTGGAACCACGCGCCCGGGGCGATGCCGGCGGCGGCGAAATCGGCGGGTTGGGCGTCGAGGAAGACGTTGCCATAAACGGCGGAGACTTCGGTGATGCGGGCGGTGAAGCCGCGGGCATCGGCATCGGAAGCGACGCGGGACGGCACGGGTGCGGGGACAACGGTGGCGTCGTGGAAGGGCGCGCCGGCGGCGGGCGCGGGGAGGCTCGCGCGACCCGTGTCGAGCCAGGTGTTGAGCGCGCGGAAGGCGGCAAGGCGTTCGCGTTGGTTGACGTTGACGTGGCCGTCGCGGGAGACGCGGAAGAGGGCGGGGCGGAGATTCGCGTCGGGGCGCGGGGCGGGGGCGTTGACGTAGGCGACGGGGCCGGCGAGTTCGCTTTGGTTGGCGAGGAAGAGGAGGGGGATTTTGGGTTGGAGCGAGGGGGCGAGGGTGCAGCCGGGCTCACGGATGGAAAGGGCGGCGCCGATGGCGATGGCACCGGCGTAGAGGGCGGGGGCGCGCTCGGCGGCGAGGGTGACGATGAGGCCGCCCATGGATTCGCCTTCGAGGAGGACGCGGGTGGGCTCGCCGTAGGTTTTGGCGATGTGGGCGCGGAGGGCGTCGAGGTCGAGGAGGGCGTCGGCGATGACGAGGCCGTTGCGGCGGTAGCTGGTCTTGGCGACGATCCAGCCCTCGGCGAGGAGGGTTTTGGCGGCGAGTTGGTCGGGGAAAAGGTCGGCAACGAGGGGGGCTTTTTCGTCGCGGTAGCCGTGGGCGAGGAGGAGGACTTGGCGGTTCCACGACGTGAGGTCCGCGGGGTAGGCGAGGGTGAACTTGGCGCCGGCGATCTCGCCGGTGGTCAAGACGGGGGCGGCAGCGAAGGCGGAGAGCGGGATGAAGACGAACAGGCCGAGGCGGCGGAGGCGGTTCATGGAGAAAATCTATTTCGAGCTTTCGCGAAAGTGTCGAATTGTGTTCGTGTGTCGGGATGAATCTCGCCGCTTTGGTCAAACCGTCCGTGCTCACGCAGCCCACTTACGAGCCGGGCAAGCCGATCGAGGACGTGGCGCGGGAGCTGGGGCTCGATCCGGCGACGATCATCAAGCTGGCGTCGAACGAAAATCCGTGGGGGCCGTCGCCGAAGGCGGTGGCGGCGGCGAAAGTGGCGCTGGAGCACGGGGAGCTTTACCCGGACGGCGGGTGTTTCGCGCTGCGACAGAAGCTGGCGGCGGTGCACGGGCTGGGCGCGGACCAGTATGTGATCGGCAACGGGTCGAACGAGATCATCGAGTTGCTGGGGCACGTTTTCCTCGGGCCGGAGGACGAGGTGGTCTTCGGCGAGCCGGCGTTTGTGGTGTATCGGCTGGTGACGCTGCTGTTTGGCGCGAAGGTGGTGGAAGTGCCGCTGAAAGACTGGCGTCACGATCTCGATGCGATGGCGCGGGCGATCACGCCGCGGACAAAGCTGGTGTTTGTGGCGAGCCCGAACAATCCGACGGGCACCGCGAACACGCCGGAGGAGCTGGCGGCGTGGGCGCGGGCGCTGCCGGAGCACGTCGTGGCGGTGTTCGACGAGGCTTACGCGGAGTATCTCGCGCCGGAGATGGCGATGGATTTGAGACCGTTGATCGCCGAGGGGCGAAAGGTGATCGGGCTGCGGACGTTTTCTAAAATCTACGGGCTCGCCTCGTTGCGCGTCGGCTACGGCTACGCGGGAAAAGAATTGGCGGCGCTGCTGAACCGGATGCGCCAGCCGTTCAACGTGAATGCGATCGCACAGGCGGCGGCGACGGCGGCGTTGGACGACGTGGAGTTTGCCGAGGCCGGTGCGCGGGAGAACCGGGCGGGTCTCGCCCAACTGGAGGCGGGTCTGCGGGGGATCGGGCTGGAGTGGGTGCCGAGCGTGGCGAACTTCATGCTCGTGCACGTGGGGGACGGGGCGCGGGTGTTTTCGGCGTTGCAGGCGCGAGGGGTGATCGTGCGGCCGGTGAAGGTCTATGGCTTGCCGGGCTATATCCGCGTGACCGTGGGGACGCGCGCGCAGAACGAGCGGTTGCTCGCCGAATTGGCGACGGCCGTGCGGGGCTGAAGGGCGAAGCGAAGGGGGCGATCAGGGGCGGCGCACCCTGGCTTCGGCGGTGGCGAGGTGCGCGCGGATATCGGCCAGCAAAGGCGCGCGATCAGGGACAAAGAGAAAGGCGTCGCTGCCGAGTTGGTGATGGGCCACGCGGAGCAGATCGGGCGAGGGCCTTCGGAGGGTGAGGAGTCGGCGCAGGTGCGGCGAGAGGTTGGCGGTGCGGCGAAGATTCAGCTCGAGGGTGACGAGGCGTGACAACGCCGCTTGATTGCCCGGGTCGGTCTCCGTCGCGCGATGGAGAAGGCGAAGGGCCGGATCGGTCGCCCCGACGGCCAGCAAGCGATCGGCGATGGCCAGCAAACTCTCGGCCCGCGGCCGGACATGAAGCTCGAAGTGGTTCAGCGCGAGTTCGCCCTCCCCGCGGTCATCGAGGCCAAAGTGGGCGATGGCGCGAAGGCTGTTGAAGTGCGGTCGGTGGGCCTCGTCCCAACCTGGATTCCCGGCGAGAAGGTCGTCCGCGAGCGACAGGCCGGCACGATAGTCGCGAGCAACGAGGCAGGCCTCGACCGCTCGCAGCGCGAGGGAAGGCGACTGCATGTTGCGCGCTTTGGCGTGTTCGTAGAGGCGTTGGGCGAGGGCGGTGTCGCCGGAGTTGGCGGCAAACTCCGCCAGCGCCGTGTGTGCCTCGGAGCCGGCGGGAAAACCGTTGATGAGCGCCTCGGCTTCCGCGTGGGCCCGCGCGATTTCTCCCGTTTCGTGGTATATCCGGATGAGGTCGATCCGAGGCGTGACGAGATTTGGCAAAGCGATCTGAAAGGAGATCGTCAGGCGTCGGGCGGCCTCGATCTCGCCCGATTCACGTAGTTTCGATGCAAGTTCGGAGTAAACCTGGGGATCGGCGGGCCATTCAAAAGCCAGAACCCGGAGATCGATCAGCGCCAGATCGCGATAGCCGCGTTCCCAGTCGATTTTGGCGGCAAGCACCCGCCCTTCGCGGAGGCGGCCGAGATCGGCGATGCGGATGTAATCCTCGGCTTGGTCAAAATTGCCCCGAAAATAGTGGGCCGTCGCGGCCGCCAGAGCTAGGAAGCGGTCCCGCGCAGTCGACGCCGGCAGGAGGGGCAGCAGCTCTCGGCAGACCGTGATCACGCGCTGGTCTTTCTGCGCTTGGAGAAGAAACCCGAAATAGGCCCCGAGGAAACGCAGTTCGTCGGAATGAAGGGCAACTCCGGCTTGCAACACTTCTTCCGCAAGGTCGGACCGACCGATGTCCGAATAGAGCTGGGCTAAGGCTAATCTGGCGTCGAGGTTACCCGGGATCCTACCGAGGCCCGCTTTCAGTAAAGGCATGGCTTCGCGGTGTTGGCCGCTTGCAAGCAGCCGCTTGCCCTCGGCAAGAAAGTGATCGGCGCGAGCCTGATGAAAGTTTTGCCAGCGGGTCGGCAACCAAAGGTCCACGAATCTGACATCGGGAATGTCCCGGCCAAAACGAACGAAGAGAAACGTCCCGAGAGCCCAAAGGGAATAGAGCCCGATTGACCCGCCGACGAAAAATACGATCCATGACCTTTTGCTTACAGCGCTTGGCCTAGAGCGAACCCGTGTGGCGGGAGTCTTGAGGCGCATGATTACGTTACGTTTCCGGGGAAGTGCTATGAGGGACTTGGCCGGGAACACGAGAACCTATGCTCCGTTCGATTCAAGACGATTGATCGGAGCGCGATACGAACCGTCGCTCGCGCCCGCGAAGGCCCTGGGGAACTGAAGCGCCCCGAATTAAATACGACTTGCGTTTGGAGGTCATCTCACATTTTTTGCACTCCTTTCACACGACTATTGATTCAAACCACGACGAACGACGGCATTAGATTCACCTCCGACCACGCATCCACATGAACTCGATCCTGCTCAGAAAACTGCAAGTTTCCCTCGTGAGCGCCGTAGCTCTGACGTCTGCACTGCGCGCGGCGCCGTTCATGGCCATCGGCGACGGTGCCGAATTGTTTGTCACGGGGACAGTCGGTGTTCGCGCAGACGATAATATTTTTCTCTCCACCAATGCTGGCGCAGTTGCCGGAGCCAAGTCGCAGGTGGTCAGCGATACCATTTTTGAACTCACTCCGGGCCTCGATCTTACCTTCGGAAAGAATGCCCAGCTCAAGGGTTCGGTCTTTGGATCCGTAGCTCTGAGCAATTACGCCGACAACAGCTCTTTGGATACCCAGCTCCTCAGCCTCGGTGCCATGTCGACCTTCGACGACGGAAAGCTGAAGTTGAAGACGTCGGTTGGATACAATGAGCTCAATCAGAACTCGGTCGATATTCGCGGCCTGACCCGTCGTGATCAGACCTTTGTCAAGGGAAGCGGCGAAGTGTCGGCTACCGAGAAGACCTCCGTTTCGGCCGGCCTTTCGTTCGACAAGGCCAATTACAAACGGGTCGGTTACAGTGACACGGATATCCTCGAGGTTCCGCTGAACGTTTTTTACAAAATGACCGAGAAGGTCGACTTGTCTTTGGGTTACCGCTACCGCGATACGAAAGTCCAGATCGGGTCCGATTCTCAAGACAACTACTTCAACGTCGGCGCGCGGGGCGATTTCACACCAAAGCTGAAGGGTTCGTTCAACGTCGGTTACAACCAGCGTTCGTTGACCCGGGGTAAGGACGAAGACCTGTTCGGTCTCGAAGCCGATCTTTCTTATGAACTGACGCCAAAGAGCCAATTGACGATCGGGGCTTCTAACGACTTCAACACGGTCGCTTCCGGCGCCCAGCAGAAGGTTTTCCGGTTGAATGGTAATGTTACGACCAAGATTTCCGAGGTCTGGAGTCTCAATGGTGGTCTCTCCTATAGCGCTAACGATTACTACACGCGCACGGAC
>JBDNFZ010000245.1:0-1807 GCA_041689555.1 Opitutaceae bacterium
TGATCAGCTGCGAGGGTGGTGCGGACGGCCACGTTGGAAAGCCATGACGTGGGACCGGCGGGAGTAACGGCGAGTGTGGCGGCGGCGCTTATCACAGAACCGGCGGGGTTTGTGACGATGACCGTGTAGCTTCCCGCGTCGGCGGATTGGGCGGCGGCTACGGTGTAGCCGACTAATGTCGCCCCGGAAATCGCAGCACCGTCTTTGCGCCATTGGTAGGTCAGCGGTGCGGTGCCGCTCGCCATCACGGTGAACGTCGCGCCGGCACCGGTTGTCACACTCGCACTTGCGGGCTGCGTGGTGATCGTGGGCGCGACAGCGGGCGCGGTGACGATGAGTGTGGCGGCGTTGCTCGTCGCGGAACCGGCGGAGTTCGTGACTACGGCCGTGTAAGTTGCCGCGTCGGCGGATTGGGCGGAGGCGATGGTGTAGCTGGCAGACGTTGCACCGGAGATCGCAACGCCGGCCTTTCGCCATTGATAAGTCAGCGGCGCAGTGCCGCTCGCCACCACGGTGAACGTCGCGCTGCCACCGGTTGTCAGGCTCGCACTCGCGGGTTGTGTGGTGATCGCGGGCGGGACAGCGGCGGCGTTAACGGTGAGGGTAGCGGCGTTGCTCGTCGCGGAACCGGCGGAGTTCGTCACTACGACGCTGTAACCGCCCGCGTCGGCGGATTGGGCTGAGGCGATGGCGTAGCTGGCTGATGTCGCACCGGAGATGGCGATGCCACCCTTTCTCCATTGATAGCTAAACGGTGCCGTCCCGTTTGCCGTGACGGAAAAAAACGCGGATGAGCCTGCAGATACAGTGATTCCTTGGGGGTGCAGCAGAATACCAGGACGAACTACGCCTATCGGCACGAGGGACGTAAAATTCCCGGAATCAACTATTAGATATTCAAAACCATTCCATTCAGACAAAATGAAAACAATGTTGTAAATTCCCGCGGGGATAGACCCGTTATTCAAAGTTGTCGTTCGAACAACATTTGAGAAGAAAAAGCCTCCCTGAAGCGTTCCGATAGGAACCTCCGCGGCTTTATACCCGAATAATGTGCCAACCCCACTATATGGGGCGTTTGTCGCCCAGAGTGAAATCGTTAGCGTTCCGCTCGTCGTAAATACAGAGCGAAAATTATCAATACGCTCGACGCCAAAGGTCACAACGTTGCCTTGGGCAGAATAGGCAAAGATCCCGGACATTCTAATCTGCGCCTGTAAATTGACAGCGCTCAAGGCGAACACCGAAAGAAAGAGGATACCGAGAGAACGTTTTTTCGGCACTCGACTGACACCCATCACCGGCATTCTCAACTTGGATGACCTAACGAATATTTTGGACATAAAGACAGCGCGACCCAGCGCACCCTCTCTAGAGGCACCGCGGAGCGCCTTTTCCGAAGACACGCCGAGCCGCGCCCAGTCGGGCGCGTGCTCGGAGGGTCTCGGAGGCTGAAAATTCGCGGTTTTCTAGAGAAACCGTAGCCGATGCTACGCAAAATTTGTGGGTCGAGATTCCGGGTGCGTTTCCTGGGTTGGGGTTAATCGAACAAAAGTTCAGCGAACAGCTCCGCGAGGGGGAGGCGGAAGCCGGCGAGCACGTCCTCGCCGTCGAGGGTGTCGGTCGCGCGCAGGAGGCGGTCGGCGGAGGGACTGCGGTAAACTACCACCGTTTTTTCCCCGGGATTCAGCACCCACGCCAATCGTGCTCCGCTCGTAAAGTAATCTTCCATTTTCTTGCGCACCTTCCCGATGGTGTCGAACGGCGACATGATCTCGACGACCAGATCAGGCGCTCCGCGAAAAAA
>JBDNFZ010000246.1:0-14613 GCA_041689555.1 Opitutaceae bacterium
AGGAGCACCACCATCGTCTCGCCGATCACGCGGCCGAGCCCGAGGAGGATCGCCGAGATGATGCCGGAGAGCGAAGCCGGCACAACGATCCGGATAATCGTCTGCAGGCGGGTCGCTCCGAGGGCGAAAGACGCCTCCTTGTAAGCTTTGGGCACGTTCTGCAAGGCGTCCTCGGCCAAGGTGAAAATCGTGGGCCCGGCGATCAGCGCGAGGAGACAACCTGCGGTGAGGATGTTGAGGCGCTCGCTGAACGGGAAGCCCGGCACCCAGTCCAACCCCTCTTGCTGCGACAGCCAGCGCAAGGACTGACCGAGCACCGCGATCCCGAAAAAGCCGAGCACCACCGACGGGAAGGCCGCGATGAACTCGATGGACGGCTTCACGATCTTCTGCTCGCGGGCGGAGGCGATTTGATTGATGTAGATCGCCGCGCCCACCCCGAGCGGAACCGCGATCGTCAAGGCCACCGCCGAGACCATCAGCGAGCCGATGAAGAGGGGCACGATGCCATACCAATCCTGCCAAAAACTGGCCGTGAGCCACTGGCGGCCGAAGAAGAAGGCGGTGAACGTCTGATACCAGGGCACCGGCCGCGTATAGTCCCACGTCTCCAAGCTTCGCAGCGTCGCCGGAAAGGTCGCGAGGTAGTCCTGCGTGAGCACCCGGAATCGCTCCATCCGGGCGGTCGTCTCCGGGGTCGGCAACGGCGGGGCGGCCGCGAGCGCCGCCGTGAGCTTGCCGGCGAATTCGGCGGCAGTCACTTTGTAGACGGGCAGCGTGCCGATCAAAACCTTCAGCTCGGTGGTGAAGTCCACGATGTCGATCTGCACCGCCGCCGCCTCGGGCTTGCCTGCGGAGAGCAACTGTTGACGCTCGACCTTCTTGTCCTCGGCGACGAGGAACTTGGTTTTGATCGCCGTCGCCTGCTCCGTGAGGTCGGAGACCAAGCCACGGATGGGCTCGACGCTGTCGGCATACTGCTCGCTGAACGTATCGAAGGGCGCGAGTTCGCGGTTGGCCGCTACCGCGTCCAAACCCCGGTTGAGCGTGAAGTGGTTGAACTGCCGCAAGCGCAGGTCGGACAGGTAACGCGTGAGCGCGATGTGACCGCTTTCCTGCGTGCGGATATGGTCGACATACTCGAGTCCCGCCTGGCGGTAGGTGAGCAGGTTGCGGTCGTTCTGGCCGAAGAAACCGATCCCTTCCTGAAACAAAAAATAGGTGATCAGCGTGAGGACCAGGACCGAGACGAGGGCGTTGCCGCCGAAGAAATACTTGACCGCATCGTCGAGGGAGAGGCCGAGAATCCTGATGCGGGTCTTGTTGACCAAAAAATCGGCGTCGTTGACCGGCTTGGGGGCATCCATGGGCGCGAGGTGATTCAGTGGGTCGGGAAACAGGACGAGAGAAGGACCGCAAGATCGGAGGTCAAGCAGCCCCCCGTCACAATTGGATGACGCGATTAGCGAACCGGAACGAATCCGACTTTCTCGGCGATCTTTTGGCCGTCCGCACTGAGCGTGAACGCGATGAACTTCGCCGCTTCGCCGGTCGGCTCGCCGTCGGTGTAGTAGAACGTCGGCCGGGCATACGGATAAGTCCCCGCGCGGATCTCTGCCTGGCCCGGGATGTGGCCGTCGATCGAGACGACCTTGATGCCTTCCGCGTGGATGTAGGCGAGACCGACATAGCCGATGCCGTTGGGATTTTTCGCGACTTCGGAGGCGATCTGCTCGTTGCCCGCCATTTTTTGGGAGGACTTGGCGTAGTCGCGCTTCCTCATCGCGAGATCCTTCCAGTCCGAGTAGGTGCCCGAGGCGGTGTTACGGGTGTAGATCGAAAACGCGCCGACGGTGCCGCCGACGCCGGACCAATCGGCGACGTCGCCGGTGAAGATCTGCTCGACCTGGCGCTTGGTCAGTTTGTCGATCGGGTTCTTGGCATTCACGATCACCGCCATGCCGTCGTAGGCGACAATCGTGGCCTTGAGCGCGACGCCTTTGGCTTGGCCGGCGGAAATCTCGGTCGGCTTCACCTCGCGCGAGGACATCCCGATCTGCGCGGTGCTTTGGATGATGGCGGTGATGCCCGTCGTGGAGCCCTCCGCCGCGATCTCAAATGAAACTCCCGGGTGCCTCACTTTGTAATCTTCGGCGAGCGTGGGGACCAGTTTGGCGCCCAGCGTATCGGAGCCTTTGATGACGAGCTTTTGAGCGGAGACGTTTCCGGCCAACGCGAGACTGACCACGAATAGGAGGGTTTTTTTCATCGGATAGAGAGAGCGTGATAAAGTCGGGGCTTCAGTTCACCGAGCAGAACCGGAGACCAAGGCTTAAACTTGTATTACTGAATCGTGACGAAGCCGACCTGCTCGACAATCTTTTGACCGGCAGGGCTCAGAGCGAACTCGATAAACTTTGCGGCTTCACCGTGGGGCTCGCCATTGGTGTAATAAAACGTGGGACGAGCGTAGGGATATTTTTTCGAGAGCACCGTCTCTTTCGAGGGCAGAATTCCGTCGATCGCGACGACTTTGATGCCTTCCGCGTGGATGTAGGCGAGCCCGACATAGCCGATGCCGTTCGGGTTCTTAGCCACTTCGGCGGCGATTTGCTCGTTGCCGGCCATTTTCTGGGACGACTTGGCGTAATCACGCTTCTTCATCGCGAGATCCTTCCAGTCCGAATAAGTCCCGGACGCGGTGTTACGGGTGTAGACCGAGATCGTCCCGGCCGGGCCGCCGGCGGCCGACCAATTTGTGATGTCCCCGGTGAAGATCTGCTCCACCTGACGGGGCGTCAGCTTCGTGATCGGGCTCTTGGCGTTGACGATGACGGCCATGCCGTCGAAGGCCGCGATGGTGGGCTTCAGCGTGACACCCTTGGCCTGAGCGGCGGACATCTCGGTGGGCTTCGCGCGGCGCGAACTCATGCCGATTTGCGCTGTGCCTTCGATGATGGCCGTGATGCCAGTGGTGGAACCCTCGGCCGCAATCTCAAAGGAAACGCCAGAGTGCTTGATTTTGTATTCCTCTGCGAGCGTAGGAACGAGTTTCGCACCGAGTGTATCGGAACCCTTGATGACGAGTTTTTGGGCAGAAGCGACCGTGGTCGCTACGATCAAAGTGAGGAACAGCAGGGAATTTTTCATGATGAAACGGAGAGAGGGAGCAAAATTGACAGGGTGAAATCAGAACTGAATTTGCATCTGCGAGCGGACGCCGACGGCCTTGGCCTCGGCCGGAGCACCGGTAACCGTGTCCTTGGATTTTCCGTATTCGGCGCCGAGCTGGAACTTAAGGTCGTTGCCCTTGAGATACCAATTGCCGCCGGCATACCAGCCGGAGAATTTATTCATGACGCCGCCGCTCGGGGCCGACCGCACAACATCCGAGAGGTTGACGCCACGGCCATCGGTATCGAGCGATTGAAAGCGGACCACGGCCTCGATGGTCTCGGTGAGAAGATAGCTGGGTTGGAGGTAGAAGCCCGTGGGCGAGGCGTTGCGAGTAACAGAAATGCCGCCCTCAACATTAGCGTGCATGTATTCGCCCATGAAGCCGAAGCGACCCGAGGTCACGTCCGCGTAAATCGTATAAAGATTCAGGTCATAGCCGCGTCCGAGGGTGGCTGTGCTGAAGCCCCCTTGATCGGGGAGATACCCGGCACCGATGCCGAAGGTCGCCAGGCCGAGATCCGGCAATTTTCGCTGGAAGCCAACGGAGCCCCAGAATGCAGGGGTGTTGCTGGTGCCGTCACCTGCACCAGCAGAAAGGGTGAATGACTCGTTGCGCTCAGGATTCGTCACCGCCGCGCTGTAAAGGAGCGTGCTTTGGGCGTTCAGATCCTTTTTGCCGTCGAGAAACACCCCAAGTCGGTAACTACCGGCGCCCATTCGACGACCGTTGTTACCTTCAACGAAGTAGCGGGTGATCCCGGAACGCTCGAGCGACTTCAAATTGCCGCTGGTAGACCGCTCTTCGTAGACCACGTTTACCTTGCGCAAGCCGAAGTTAAACGTGAGATCGGGCGTTGGTTTCCATTCGATGATTGCATCGTCGTAACCGCCCGAGGCGAAATCGTAGGTCATCACCGCGCCCCAATCACCACCGACGCCTGCTTTGAGCGTAAGATACATCCGGCGAAGCAGCGCGTGCTGGGTCGCAACCGGGCCGAAGGCCGCGCCTTTAATATCCGTATCGAGATTCACGTATTGCATCTGCATCCGCATCCCGACGCTCAGCCGGGTCGTATTCTTACCGCCACCCGTCGCAATGGACGGAATCTGATTTCCCTCACGAACCATATCGGCGCGGAGGTCTTCGGCCTCTTGATTGGTCAGGATGCCTTTCCGAATGAGCGCTTCGATGAGAGGGCCGCTTTCTTGGGCGTAACTGGCGACGGCAACAAAAGCACCGACTGCGAAAAGAAGTTTCCTGATGATCATTATGGCGACGTTAGTTCGATGGAATAAGTTAAGAAGGACTAAAACATAACCGCCAATTGTTACAATTCGGCGTCGATTGTGTGACGAAATCGCAAAACTTGGCCAAAATTGGCCAATCAAAGCGTAATTTCGCGGTTATCTCACTCGCGCCAATCCGGGCCCATCATCAATGCCCACGGCACTAAAGTCCTCGATTGGAGGACGACCGCCACCGGAGTTGGCGTGACCGTCGCCACCTATTTCCGCAGCGCGCCGTCCGACGCAGGCGATGAGGAAGCCGTGATGAACGCACTGCGGGCGAAAGCCGCGCTGGCAGGCTTCGTGGAACCGGCGGCGCTGGTCCAAATGCTACCCAGCCGGGATTGCAGCGGGCAGCTACGGGGAGCGCGCCGCAATTTCGCCGCCGAGCACGCGGAGAAGAGCGTGTTGGGCCTGAGCGGACTGGGCCACGGCGGTGACGTAGTCGCGACGGGCGCGGGTGAGTTCCTCCTCAGCGACGAGGTCCTCGAAGGCGTTGCTCACGGCTTGGGCGCGACGTTCGCGGGAGAGATCGGCCGTCTTGGTCGCGGCGTCGAGGGCGGTGCGAAGCGAGCCGAGTTGCCCGGAAAGGGACTGCGCGCGCGCGTGAAATTCGACGACTTGGCGGCGGATGGCGTCGCGGGTCTGCTCGAGCTCGAGTTCGCCGCGCCGGAGGCGGGCGTCGCTACTGCGGACGCGGCTACGGTCGAAGAGACCACCGGGACCGATGCGCCAGCCGAGGCCGAGGGCATAGTCATTGGAAACATCAAAGCCACGCGACCAACTGCCGTGGCCCGGTTCGCCGCCGAGACCGCCGAAATTAGCCTGAGCGCTCACGCCGGGAATGAGCGGCGCAGTCCGGGCACCGCGGTTCTGCTCGCGGGCGGCGGCGAGGCGGGCATCGGCCTGCGTGAGTTCGGGGCGAGCGGCGAGCGCCCGTGCGACCAGCGCGGCGAGATCGGCCGTCGGGGAAACGAGGACGACCGGAATGAGTTCGGCGGCGGCGGGCGTGAGATCGGTGGCGGGGTCGAGTTTGAGCAGCTCGGCGAGGCGGGCGGCGGCGATCCGGGCTTGTTCGCGCGCTTGGGCGACGGCCGCTTCGTGGCGGGCCCGAGCGGTGGCCAGACGCTGCACGTCGCCGGCGAAGACGAGGCCGGAACCCGCGGCGGCGGTGAGCTGCATGGTGTGGCGCGAGGAGAGTTCGAGCGCATCGTTCGCGATGTCGATGGTGGCGGTGGCGCGGAGGAGTTCGTAGTAGGCGAGCGCGGCGTCGGTGACGGACGTCTGGCGCTGCACGGAAAACGCCGCTTCCTCGGCGCGAACGCGCTGCATCGCGGCGAGTTTCTGGTAATAGACCTCGCCGAAATCCCATTGGGCGTTGAGGCCGATGCCGGTCGAGAAACTGCGTTTGTCGGCGTCGATGATGCGACCTTCGACGGTCTGGCTGTTATTATCGTGCTGACGGAAGCCGAGGCCGGCGGTGACCCAGGGGAAAAGTTTCTCGCGGGCGATGTCGGCATCGGCGCGGGCTTCGGCTAGTTTTTCCTGAGCGATTTTCACGGAGAGGTTATCGGCGCCAGCGAGGCGGAGGGTGGTTGCGAGGTCGATCGGTTGCGGCGCGGCGGACGCAACTGACAGACAGGACGCGGCGACGAGCAGCGCGGTCGCGAAGGAGCGGGCGGGGATCATTTGGCTTCGACGGCGTTGACGGGTTGGGCGTCGGTGAGGGCGAGCTTGCCGACCAGAATTACGGACGCGGCGGGATCGAGACCGGAGAGGACTTCGACGCGAGTCCCGTCGTTGAATCCAACCTTGATCGCGGTTTTTTTTGCTTTGCCGTCGGCGGCGAGGAAGGCGAAGGCGTTGGTCTTCTCCATCACAAGCGCTTCGACGGGGATGAGCAAGGCGTCGGTATGTTTCTCCACGCCGACCTTGATCGTGGCATATTGGCCGGGGCGGAAGGCGAGGGTCGGATTGGGGAGATCGGCTTCGACCGACATCGTGCGCGTGGCGTCGTCGAGGGCGTAGGCGAGGCGCGAGACTTTGGTTTCGAGGACGGTGGCGGGCGCGGACTCGAGTGTGATTCGGACGGGTTGGCCAACCTTGACGCGTGCGGCTTCAAGTTCAGGCATCGCAACGGAAGCACGAATGGTTTGGAAATCGGCAACCGTGACGAGCGCGGCGGTGGCTGCGGGGATGTAAGCGCCGACGTCGGCGAAGCGGGCGGTAACGATGCCGGCGAAAGGCGCGGTGACCTTGGCGAAACCCAGCAAAGTCTCGGCGCGGGCATGGTGGGCGCGAGCGACCTCGGTGCGGCCGCGGGCGGCGTCGAGTGCAAGCGGCGTAATGAGATCAGGGGCCTTCGAGGCGGCTGCTTCGAGGCGGGCAAGCTCGGTGGCGGCGACATTGGCTTCGGCGCGGGTGCGGGCGAGATCGGCGAGAAGCTCGGGGACTTCGAGTTCGGCGAGCAGTTGGCCGGCGGTGACGGAGTCTCCCTTATCGACGGAGATTTTGCTGAGGTAGCCGCCGACTTTGGCGAAGAGCACGGCCTGTTGGTTGGCCTTGAGCGTGCCGGGCACGCTCACATAGCGGACGATGTCGCCGCGCGTGGGACGGGTGAATTTGACCTCGATGGGCGCGGCGGCGTGGAGCGCGGACGCGGTGGTGAGGGTGAGGAGGAGCGGGAGGAGGCGCATGGAAAGATTAGCGGCGGATGGACTTTTCGTGCAGAGGGCTGAGTTCGTCGTCGGGATCGAGCGAAGGGCTCTCGGTGTTGCGGCCGGCGAAGATCGCGAAGACCGGCGGGAGAATAAAGAGCGTGGCGAGCGTGCCGAGCGCGAGACCACCGAGGACGGCGCGACCGAGCGGAGCGACTTGGTCGCCGCCTTCGCCGAGGCCGAGAGCGAGCGGCAACATGCCGGCGCCCATCGCGAAGCTCGTCATCAGAATCGGGCGCAGGCGGCTGGTCGAGCCTTCGAGCGCGGAGGCCACAGGGTCGGCGGTCCGGCGGCGATCGCGGTCGGCGAAGGTAACAAGCAGGATGGCATTTGCGACGGCGACACCGACGGCCATGATCGCACCGATCGCGGATTGGAGATTGAGAGTGGTGCCGGTGAACTTCAGCGCAAGGACGACGCCGGCGAACACGCCGGGGACGGCAATTATGACGACCAGGGCGAGACGGACGGATTGGAAATTCGCGGTGAGGAGGAGGAAGATCACGGCGATAGCGATGAGGAGGCCGGACTTGAAGCCATCGGTGAGCTCGTTGAGGGGGCCGACTTGGCCGCGGTAGTCGACGCGGCCTTTGGCGGGCGGTTCGCCGAGTTCGGCGACAGCGGCGGCGATTTGGCGCGAGGCGGTGCCGAGATCGGTGTTGTGCAAATTGGCCGTGACGCTCACGACACGCACGAGGTTGTAGCGCTCGTATTGGCCGGGGGCGGTGCCGGGCGTAAGGCTGGCGACATTACGCAGGAGGACGGGCTTGCCGCCAGGGGCGGAGGAAGAGATCGGGACGTTGCGAAGATCTTCGAGGGACGTGGTGAGAGTCTGGGGAATTTGGACTTGGAGGCTCAGGCTGATGCCGGTGCCGGGATCCGCCCAGTAGTTGGCGGTGGTGAAGCGGCTGGACGTGGTGGCGGCGACGAGGGAGCGCGTGACGTCACTGGTGCGCACGCCGAGGAGACCAGCCCGCTCGCGATCGACGGTGACGTCGACCGTGGGGAAATCGAGCGACTGAGCGATGTGAACGTCGCGGAGGGTCGGGAGCGTGCGGAGTTTGGCCGCGACTTTTTCGGCGAACTCGCGGCTGGCGGGGAAGGACGGGCCGCTGACGGCGACTTCGATGGGCGTGGGGGAACCGAAGCTCATCACGCGCGAGACAAGATCGCTCGGCTCGAAGGAAACGCGGAGCTCAGGGAGTTCGGCGGCAAATACGGCACGGAGTCTTTCTTTGAGCGCTTCCACCTTAACGCCAGAGCCGGGCTTGAGTTGCACGGCGAGCCAGCCCTCCTCGGGGCCGGTGTTGAACAGGTAGATGAGATTAACCGGGTAGTTGGAGGCATGGACGCCCACGAGGCCGATGGTCAGAGCGACATTGGCCGCACCGGCTTCGCGGTTGATAATCTCGAGGACCTGCTTGGCGGCGGCTTCGGTTTTTTCGACCTTGGTGCCGGCGGCTCCGCGGAAACGAATTGCGAGCTGGCCGGAATCAATCTGAGGAAAAATCTCGAGTCCGAGGCGCGGGCCGAACACGGCGACGAGGCCGAAGGCGACGGCAAGGTAGATCGGTAGCACGAGCCAGCGCGCGGCGATGAACGGGCGGACCAGCGCCGCGTAGAGACGCGGCAGCCGCGCCAGCGAAAGTCCTGAAGTTGAGGTTGAAGTTCCAGACTGCGGTGCATGGTGGCGGCGGAGGAACCACACGCTGAGCACCGGGACGAGCGTGCTGGAGAGTATGAACGACGCGATCATCGAAAACCCGACGGCGAGCGCGAGCGGGGTGAAGAGTGCCTTCGCAGCACCCACCATAAAGAAGGCCGGAATGAAGACCGCGAGAATGCACAACATCGCAAGGAGCCGAGGCAGCGCCGTTTCGCGCGTAGCCTCGAGAGCAGCACGGGCAAGCGGGGTGCCACGGGCGAGGTGGACGTGGATATTTTCCACGGCGACGGTCGCTTCATCGACGAGAATACCGACGGCGAGCGCTAGGCCGGAGAGCGTCATGAGATTGAGGCTTTGACCAGACATCCAAAGGGCGAAGATCGCGGCGAGGAGCGCGATGGGGATGTTGACGACGACGATGAAGGCGCTGCGCCAATCGCGGAGGAAAAGAAGCACCATGAGGCCGGTGAGCACGGCACCGAGTGCGCCTTCCTTAGTGAGCGTCGTAATCGACTGCGTGACGACGGGGGACTGGTCGAACTCGTAGGAGACCTTGACGGTGTCGGGGACGGCGGCCTGGAATTTCGCGAGATTGGACTTCACGAGATTCACGACGGTGAGCGTGGAGGCGTCGGCGCGTTTGGTGACGGGGATGTAGACGGTGCGGCGGCCGTTCGCGAGGGCGTAGGACGTGACGATATCCGCACTATCCTCAACCGTGGCGACGTCGCGGAGAAAAACGGCGCCCTGCGGCGTGACGCGGAGCGGGACCGCGGCGAGATCTTGGACGTTTTTGGGGACCGCGTTGACGGGAACGATCGGGTATTTGTCGCCGAGGTTCATGTTGCCCGACGGGCTGAGGATGTTGGCCGCGGTCATTGCCTGCACGAGGTCGTCGGGGGAAAGACCATATGCGCGGAGCCGATCGGGCTTGGCGTTGATGACGATCGTGCGCGCGCTGCCCCCGAAGGGCGGCGGGGCGGAGACCCCGGGGAGCGTGGCGAAGAGTGGGCGCACGCGATTGAGGGCCGCATCCTGCATCTGGCCGACGGTGACGTTGGGATCGTCGGTTGAGAATACGAGGTAGCCGACGGGGACGCTGCCGGCGTCGAAGCGCGTGACGAAGGCACCGGGAGTGCCGGCGGGCATGAACGAGCGGGAGCGGTTCACGTAGGCGACGACCTCGGACATGGCGGCGGCCATGTCGGTGCCAGGATGAAACTGCAGCTTCATCAGGGACGCGCCCTGGATCGACTTCGACTCTACGTGTTCGATGCCGGTGATATAGAGAAAGTGGTATTCGTAGTAGTAGGTGATGTAGCCCTCCATCTGCGCGGGGTCCATGCCGCCGAACGGTTGCGCGACGTAGATGGTGGGGACGCCGAGCGGAGGAAACGCGTCCCGCGCCATGCGTTGGAGGGCGAGCGTGGCCCCGAGGCAGACTGCGACCACGAGAACGAGAACTGACCAAGGGGAACGCAGAGCGAGGCGGACGAGATTCATGCAGGGATAGCGAAAAACGGCAGGGTTGAAAGGGGAGTGACGCCGCGTTCGGGATAACGTTGCGAGGCAATTTTCGATGCCCGCTGCGTGACGATCAGTTTAAATTCCGCCCGAACACGCTCCGCGCCCTTGACGGCTACCCGGTGCGCCAAACATGCCAAGTGATGCTCCTAAATCGACTCGCCCGAGCGACCTCCCTTACGACCGTCCTAGTTTGGCTGTTCGCGGGGGCGGCGGCCTACCCTGCCCCATCCCCGGCGCTGAAGGCGGCCCTTCAGTTGGCCGACTCGGGCGCAGAATCCCGGTTGGATGAGGAGCTGCAACAAGAGCTCTGCTTCGCGCTGATTCGCAGCGACGAGTTCGCGGCTGCCCAATCCCGCGCCGCCACGCTCCCCGCCTTCCGACATGCCACCGTGCTACTTGAGCTCGCACGCCGATTGCCGGCGGAACGTCGAGCTGAGGCTGAGAAACTGCTGAGCACCGCCCAGAGCGACCTCGATCTCACACTTGACTGGCACAAGAGCCGGGTGAGCCGGTGGCTCGCCGTGACTCAGGCCAAGCTAGGCCAACTCGAAATCGCCGCGAAATCGGCGCGTGCGGTGCCCGACGCCGAGGATCGGGCGTTTGCGCTCCGAGACGTCGTCTTGGAATTCTCGCGTCGGGGCGAAGTGGCCCTCGCCCGTGAACTGAGGGATGCGATCGAGGAAAACCGCCGCTACGGCACCTATCGTCAAAAGGCCGCCGCGCTCTCGGCGATCGCTCGCGCGCTCCACGCGAAAGGCGACCGAGCGGGCGCCGAAGCCTTGCTCACTCAAGCGGCGTCGCTGTTGCCAAAAAAGCCCGGCTGGAGCGACGGCGGCGCGCTACTCTCGGTCGGCCTCGCGGGCCACGCCTGCGGGCAAACCGACAAGGCTGGCGAACTGTTCAATCGCGCCGGGGCTCTCGCCCGGGGCATCGGCGGAGCCTGGAAAGTAAGCGAGCTCACGGCCGTAGCCGCCGCATGGCGCGACGTCGGGGAAAAGGCGCGCGCGGCCGATTTGTTGGCTGAGGCCGAGAAGTTTCTCACCACCCTGCCCGCCTTCGAACGCGCGCCCGAGGCGCTCGCGCTCGCCCGGGCGCACGCGGCAGCGGACAACGCGGGGAAGGCGCGCACGCTGGTGGCCGAGGCCCTCGCTGAAGCACTACGAGAGGAAAAGACCGGGTCCGGGCGCGCGGCGCAGGTGCGCGCGCTGCTCGCCTGGGCGGAGATCACCGGCGAGGCGGCGGTGCCTTGAGGAGAGGGACGTAGGAGCAAATTTATTTGCGACCCGCGTGCGCGTGGATCGGATCGTCCTGGCCGTCGCTTACGCGCACGCGGGACGGGCGCACGCCATGCGCGCGGTTCGGATCGCAAATAAATTTGCTCCTACGGGGCGGACCGCACCAACGCGGCCGGGCATACCGCGCAGGAGCCCGTCGTCCCCATCGGGCGAAGCGTAGGAGCAAATTTATTTGCGACCGCGGTGTCGCCACGCCCGCGCAAAAAAGCGGCGCCCACCGAGGGCGCCGCCGTTATGGCCAAAAATCTCTCGGACGCGGCTCAGTTGATCTCGTAAACCTCGAAGATCACTTCACCGGCGCCGCCCTTGCCTTTCACCTGCACGGTGTAGCCGCCAGGGGTGAGGGTCCGGACGAGGACTGCGTCCCTGCTGGACGCCGGGAGCGCGAACGCGCCGGCGCCGAGGGCGAGGGACGAAGCCTGCGTGCCGCTCCAATCATCGTTGGTGGCGATGACGTTCGTGTCCTGGAAGAGCTCGATGATGGGATCGGCGAGGACACCGGGGACGCCAAGGGGCGTGAGGCCGGGGCCGACGGCGCGGATCAGCACGGTCTTGGACTGGGTGCCGGTGATCGAGAAGCCTCCGAAGAGCGTGCCGTTGGCGGCGAGCGTCGCGCGGGTGGCGATGTTGGAAATCTTGCTCGTGGAGCCGCGGATCACGGGCTCGTCAACGGGCGCGGCCGGGACATCGGCGAGGTAGCCGAGCGAGGCGAGCGCGCTCCAGCCCGTGGCCCAACTGCCGGTCTGGGCGAATGCGCCGACGTAGGCGGCTTGGGAGAAGAATCCGTCGGAGGGGGCGGTGCGAGCGCCGGTGAGCGCGGGACTGCCGGCGGCCGGACGCGGATCGAGACCGCGATTGCGGGTGCGGCTGATGGCGACGAGCAGCGGATCGGTGTTGATCCGGTTGGCCTGCGCGGCGCCGATGATGTGGTCGGCCGTATAGGGGGTAGTGACCGCAGGGCCGCCGGATGTGGCGTTCGGGTTGAGGAACAGCAGCGCGTTGGTCGTGCCGGCGCCGAAGGTGCCGAAGATGCTGTTGCTCACGACGAGGTCGCCGGCGGCGAGACGCCGGGCGCTGTCCTGGCTCTGCGCGCTCTCGGTCTCGATGCGGACGGCGTAGCCGCGGTAGTCGTGGACGATGGCGTTGTAGAGCTTGCCGCCGGTGTTATCGCGGAAGATCAGGCCTTGGTTGATGGTGTTGGCCGAGGTCGCACCGGAACCGATCAGGGTGACATTGTAGAGCTCCGGGATGGCGAAGGGCTGGCCGTCTTCGGGCGTGGTGCCGCCGTCCATCTCCATCGCCTGGTTGCCCTTGTCGGCCGCGCCGATGCCGAACCAAAACTGGCCCTTGCCGCGGAAGCCCTCGTCCCAGTCGAAGTTGTCGTCGTCGTTGAACGAGCTGATGAGATATTTGGTGTTCACGGTGCCGCCAAACCACTCGTAGCCGTCGTCATTGCCGGCGTAGACGTCGACATACTCGATCACCGTGCCGCGACCGACGGCGCCCATGGTGAGGCCGTTGAGCTCGACGTTGGGGGCGACGATCGCGCCGCTGTGGCGGATCTGGACGTAGCGGAAGACGCCGGAGTTGTCGTCGTCGTCGGTGCCGCCGTAGGTGCCGAGCGGCTCGGTGGTCGGGATGCCTTCGACGTTGCCCTGTCCGCTCGTGGTGTTGATGCGCGAACGACCGAGGATGACGACACCGCCCCAGAGACCGCGATCGGCCTGGGTGAGGTTGCCGGTGCCGAGATCGGCCTCGGCGGTGAAGACGATCGGCTGGGTGGCCGTGCCTTGGGCGTTGATCCGGCCGCCCCGGGCGATCACGAGGGCGGTGGCGTCAACGGGATTGGCCTTGGGCCGACCCTTGATGAGCGTGCCCGGCTCGATCGTCAGCGTGGCCCCGGCGGTGACGTAGATCTTGGTTTCGAGCAGGTAGGTATTGGCCCGGGTCCAAGTGGTGTTGGCCGTGACGTTATTGGTAACGACGACGGTGTTTTGGGCGAGCAGGCCGACGGGGGCCGCGAACAGGGCGAGCAGGGAGCCTAGGAGGATGCGTTTCATGGGAGGGTGATGATGGATTGCTGAGGAAAGTTTTCCGGGCGGGTTCAGAACCCGTAGCCCAAGCTCACGGAGTAGACTTGGCCGCGTTTGCGCGTGTAGCGGGTGTAGTCGACGCCGCGAAACGTCTGCGTGGCCTCTTCCGAGGGGTTGAGGAGATTCTTGGCGGAGAAGCCGATCTTCCAGCCGGCGCCAAATCTCTGCGAGACGATGAGGTCGAGCTGCGACGCCGGTTGCTCGTAGATGTCGGGCGTGCCCGGCGGGCTCACAAGGGCGAGACGTTCGCCGAAGAGATTGTAGTAGAGACTGACCGCAGTGCGTGTGCGCGGGTTCGAGTAGCTGAGGTCGCCGTTGACGAGATGGTTCGACTGGCCGGCCAACGGCCGCTCGGCGGACGCGCCGGGCTCGAAGAGGCGCGCCACCCGCAGCTCGCCCGGGGAGATGTCGACCGACGACTCGACCACGGTGAGATTGAGCCCGAAAGTGAAGTTTTCGAGCGAGCGCCAAAGGCCGCCCAGCTTCTGCCGCATTTCAAATTCGGCGCCGTAGACCCGGCCTCGCTCCGGATTCTGAAACTGGATTTCCCCTTGGTTGATGATGACGCCGGTCGGGGCGAAAATCGCCTTCTCGATCGGGTTTTTCATCTCCTTGAGAAACAGGCTGGCCGCGACGAGCCGGCCCGGGCCGGTGAACCACTCCCAGCGCAGGTCGTAGTTGTCGATCAACGTGCGCTTGAGGTCGGGATTGCCGATGTAGACGAAATCGCCGGCAAACTCGAAGGTCTCGTAGGGCGCGAGTTCGCGGAAATTGGGCCGCGCCAACGTGCGGCCGAAGGCGGCGCGCAGGTTCATCTTCGGCCGAAGTTCATAGACGAGGTTCAGCGAGGG
>JBDNFZ010000247.1:0-1799 GCA_041689555.1 Opitutaceae bacterium
GCGCAGTGGCGGGCGTTGCGCGCGGAAGCCACCCAGCGGGGCATCGAGATCATCGGGGACATTCCGATCTTCGTGGCGGCGGACTCGGCCGACGTGTGGGCCGACCCGGAGCTGTTTGAACTCGATGCGAAGACCGGCCGGACGCTGGCGGTGGCGGGGGTGCCGCCGGATTATTTCTCGGCCGACGGGCAGCTCTGGGGTAACCCGCTCTATCGCTGGGACCGTCATGCGGCGGACGGTTATGCGTGGTGGCACGCGCGGTTGCGGGCGTCGTTTGCGCTGTGCGACGTGGTGCGGATCGACCATTTCCGGGGCTTCGACGCCTACTGGCGGATTCCCGCGACCGCGCCCACGGCGCGCACAGGCGAGTGGGTGAAGGCACCGGGCCTGAAGTTTTTCCAATCGGTGCGGGCGGCGTTTCCGGAGGCGAAAATCATCGCCGAGGATTTGGGCGAACTGACGCCGAGTGTGGTCGCGCTGCGGGAGGCCACGGGTCTGCCGGGCATGGCGATCCTGCAATTCGCCTTTGGCGGAGAGGACGCGAAGAACCTCTATCTGCCGCACAATCTCCTGCCGAACGGCGCGATCTATCCCGGCACGCACGACAACGACACGACGATCGGCTGGTATGCGGCGGCGCCGGAGAAGGAGCGCGATCATGCGCGGCGTTACCTGCGGATCGACGGGCGCGAGATCGCGTGGGACTTTAGTCGCACAAGTTACGCGGCGGTGAGCCGGCTCGCGGTTTTCCCGATGCAGGACATCCTCTGTCTCGGCAGCGAGGCGCGGTTCAACAGTCCCGGAAAACCGCAGGGCAACTGGCAGTGGCGCTGCCGCGCGCCGCAACTCGAACACCTCGTTACGGGCGGGACGGCGGCGTATCTGAAGGCGTTGGGCGCGATGTATGGGCGGACTGCGGCGGCGTAAAGCCGGTGGTCTTTCGATCAATCCTCTACACGCTCCAGTTTAACCGTGTGGATTTCGCAGACGGCGTGGTCGCTCCAGAAAGTCACAAGCCATTCGCCGAGCAAAAGAACTTCGTTGGTTCGGCCGGTGGCGTCGCGCTGCTGGAAATCACCGGTGCGGAACGGGCTGGCCTTCAGGCTTTCAAGCAAAGCGAGCCAGCGTCGTCGCTCCGCTCGTTCGGTGGCCGCGAGGACAGGCCAGGGGCTCTCGTGCAAAATCACCTCGTAAGCGCGCACAGGCGGCAAATCATGACCGGTCCAAACGTTCTTTCGCCTCGTTCAGGCTGAGCCCGCGACCAGCCTCGATGTCGGCGTGTCGCTGGGCCAGTTCGCGTTGGTAGGCGGGATTCTCCGTCCGCAGGAGGTGCTTCAGGTAGGCCAAGGCTTGAGCATCTCGGCGTGAGGGAGTTGCTCCCTTGGGCGCTCTGAAAAGGGCGGACTGAAGTCCGCCCTACTCTCGGTCGCAATCGCCAATGTATTTTGTGAGCCTCAGTAGGTTCTGCCCGGCGGCGAGACCTCTGCCGGTGACGGCGCGAGGGTGACGACCACGAATTTGCTCGTGGGGGTGTTGCTCCGGGCGGCGACGCTGTCGATGGGGACGAGGACGTTGGTCTCGGGGAAATACGTCGCGAGGCAGCCGCGCGGGATGCGGTAGGGTGCGATCATAAAGCCGCGCGCAACCCGCTCCACGCCGCCGTGGCGGTTGGTGAGATCGACGCGCTGGCCTTGGTAGTAGCCGGCCTCGGCCATGTCGGCGGCGTGCATGAAGACCACGCGGCGGCCGTTGAAGACGCCGCGGTAACGGTCGTCGAGGCCGTAGATGGTGGTGTTGAA
>JBDNFZ010000248.1:0-6296 GCA_041689555.1 Opitutaceae bacterium
GCCGCCCAGCTCGTCGGTGTGAACAACAGCGTGATCATCTCCTTTACCTTCGGTCTCGGCTCCGCCCTCGCCGGCGCCGGCGGCATCCTCTACGCGCTCAACTACCCGTCGATCGACCCGCTGATGGGCGTCATGCCCGGCCTCAAGGCCTTCGTTGCCGCCGTCCTCGGCGGCATCGGCAACATCCCCGGCGCCGCCCTCGGCGGTCTCCTCCTCGGCACCGTCGAGACCTTCGTCAACGGCAGCCAGTGGTCCACCTACAAGGACGCCATCGCCTTCGCGATTCTTATCGTGATCCTCCTCTTCCGTCCCGCCGGCCTCCTCGGGAAAAACACCGCCGAAAAAGTGTAGGGCTGAAATAAACGCCGAGAGCCAAGAGCCGAGAGTCCAGAGCCCGAACCATGACGACCAAGCCACCATTCCCGACCCCGAACCTGCTGTTTCCCGCTCTCAGCTCTCAGCTCTTCGCTCTCAGCTAGACCGCCACCGCCATGCCCCGCCCGCACCTCTACCTCGTCATCGCCTTGGCTGTTTCGCTCGGGATCTCGCATTTTTCAGACCGGATCGACCCCTACCACCTCGATGTGCTCATCGGCGTCGGCATCAACATCATCCTCGCCGTCTCGCTCAACCTCGTAAACGGCTACACCGGCCAGTTCTCCCTCGGCCATGCCGGCTTTATGTCGGTCGGTGCCTACCTCGCCGCCGCCGTCTCTCTTTTCCTCGGACCGCGCCTGCTCGGTGAATCCGGCGGCACCGCCCTCCAACAGGGCTTCATGTTCCTCGCCGCCCTCGTCGCCGGCGGACTCGGCGCCGCCCTCGCCGGTCTCGTCGTCGGCGTCCCCTCGCTCCGTCTGAAGGGCGACTACCTCGCCCTCGTCACCCTCGGCTTTGGCGAGATCATCCGCGTCGTTTTCCAAAACGTCGAATTCCTCGGCGGTGCCCTCGGCCTGAACGGCATTCCCGCCTACACCACGATTTTCTGGGTCCTGGCGTTCGTCGCCCTCGCCGTTTTCGTCGTCACCTGCCTCGTCAACTCCACCTACGGACGCGGCTTCCTCGCCACCCGTGACGACGAGATCGCCTCCGAGGCCGTCGGCCTCAACACCACGCGCTATAAGATCGTCGCCTTCGTCATCGGCGCGTTCTTCGCCGGGATCGCCGGTGGGCTCTACGGCCACTTCAAGATGACGATAACGCCCACCGGCTTCGATTTCACGAAGAGCATCGAGATCGTCGTCATGGTCATCCTCGGTGGCATGGGCAACACCCTCGGCGTCATCCTCGCCGCGATTCTTCTCACGTTGCTCCCGGAGCTCCTCCGCCCCGTCGCCGAGTATCGCATGATCATCTACTCGCTCCTCCTGATCGTCCTTATGATCGCCAGGCCGCAAGGTCTCTTCAACTTCAAGTTCGGCAGAGCCCAGACCTGATGCCCGCTCTCCTTCACCTCTCCGCCGCCACAATCCGTTTCGGCGGCCTCACCGCCGTCAACGCCGTGGACTTCGCCGTCGGCGAAAACGAACTCGTCGGCCTCATCGGCCCCAACGGCGCGGGCAAGACCACCGTCTTCAATCTCATCACCGGCGTCTACCAGCCCACCGACGGCACCGTCGTCTTCCACGGCCGCCCGCTCGCCGGCCTCCGCGTCAACGACATCGTCGAGCTCGGCATCGCGCGCACGTTTCAAAACATCCGCCTCTTCGGCTCCCTCTCCGTCTTCGACAACGTCCGCGTCGCCTGCAACCTCCATCGCGCCACGCACCCCGCCCACGCCCTGCTCCGCACCGCCGCCTTCCGCGCCGACGAAGCCGCGATCACGAAGCGCGCCGAAGAACTCCTCGATATCTTCAACCTCCGCCGTTTCCGCGACGCCCCCGCCAAATCGCTCCCCTACGGCGAACAGCGCCGCCTCGAAATCGTCCGCTGTCTCGCGACCAAACCGAAGCTCCTCCTCCTCGACGAGCCCGCCGCCGGGATGAACCCGACCGAGAAAATCGAACTCGTCCGCCTGATCCAACAAATCCAGAAGCAGTTCAACCTCTCGGTCCTCCTCGTGGAGCATTCGATGAAGGTCGTCATGGGCGTCTGCCAACGCATCGCCGTCCTCGACTACGGTATAAAAATCGCCGAGGGCTCGCCCGTCGAGATCCAGTCCAATCCAAAGGTCATCGAAGCCTACCTCGGCGAGGACCACCACAACGCCCTCGCGCACCACTGATTTAATTGCGGAATTCCGACTGCGGACTGCGAATTTGTCGCCACCGCCATCCATTCGAAATTCCGCACTCCGCAATCCGCACTCCGCAATGCTCACCGTTTCCGATCTCCACGTCTCCTACGGCGCGATCAGCGCCCTGCGCGGCATTTCCTTCTCCATCCCGCAGGGCTCCATCGTCACGCTCATCGGCGGCAACGGCGCGGGCAAGACCACCACGCTCCGCACCGTCTCCGGCCTGCTCCGCGCGAAAAGCGGCACCGTCACCTTCCTCGGTGAAAACATCACCGCCCTCCCGCCGCACAAAATCGTCGCCCGCGGTCTCTGCCACGTGCCCGAGGGACGCATGATTTTCTCCAATCTAACCGTCGACGAAAACCTCTCGATGGGCGCCTACCTACAAACCGACGCCGCGCTGATCGCCAAAAATCGCGCCTACGTCTTCAGCATCTTCCCGCGCCTGAAAGAGCGGCTCAAGCAGACCGCCGGCACGCTCTCCGGCGGCGAACAACAGATGCTCGCGATCGGCCGCGCCTTCATGGGCAATCCTAAATTCCTCATGCTCGACGAGCCTTCCCTCGGCATCGCGCCCCGCCTCATCAGCACCATTTTCGAAAAGATCGTGGAGATCAACCGGGTCCACGGGATCACGATCCTCCTCGTCGAGCAGAACGCCAACCTCGCCCTCGAGGTCAGCCAGCACGCCTACGTCCTCGAGACCGGCGCCATCGTCATGTCCGGCGAGAGCAAAAAGCTCCGTGCCGACCCCCGGCTCAAAGCCACCTACCTCGGCGGCTAAAATTTTGAGCAGGGTCCCCGAATACCCCGCCCCGTAGACCGGCTCGCTTGCGAGCACTTCCGAGTTCGTAGGCCCGCCTTCAGCTTGCTTCCGTCGTGCCATGGGCAAGCCGCGCCAGTGATTTCACGTTAGCCCTTCGCGCCGCTTGATTTTTCCCGCAGTCTGCTAAGATAGGGGGCTCTGCCGGCGTCTTCGCCGGTCCGTTCCATCGCGTCGTTCTCTCAACTCTCATCCCTCAACTCTCAACGTTTTCCCATCACCATGTCCACCGCCACACCGCAAAAATTCGAGTTCCAAGCCGAGATCAAGCAGCTCCTCGATATCGTCATCCACTCGCTCTACACGGAGAAGGAAATCTTCGTTCGCGAGCTGGTCTCCAACGCTTCCGACGCCCTCGAGAAACTCCGCCACATCCAGATCACCGAGAAGGACATCCTCGACGACAAGGCCGAGCTCGAGATCAGCCTCACCACCGACGATAAGGCCAAGACCCTCACGATCCGCGACAGCGGTGTCGGCATGACGCGCGACGAACTCGTCAAGAACCTCGGCACCATCGCCCACTCCGGCTCCAAGGCCTTCCTCCAAGCCCTCGGCGAAAACGGCGCCAAAAACTCCAACCTCATCGGCCAGTTCGGCGTCGGCTTCTACTCCGCCTTCATGGTCGCGAAGTCCGTCAAGGTCTACTCCCGCTCCTGGCGCGCGGCCGAGCCCGGCCACGTGTGGTCCAGCGACGGCTCCGGCAGCTACGAGGTCGAGGAGGTCGCCGATCTCTCCCGCGGCTCCAAGATCGTCATCGAGCTCAAGGACGACTGCGGCGACTTCGCGGAAGATTGGAAGATCAAGGAAATCCTCGAGCGCTACAGCGCCTTCGTCTCCTTCCCGATCAATCTCAACGCGAAACATATCAACACCGTCCAGGCCCTCTGGCTTCGCTCCAAGAACGAGATCAAGGACGAGGAATACACCGGGTTCTACAAGTTCCAGGCCCACGCCCACGACGAGCCGCGCCTCCGTCTCCATTTCAGCGCCGACGCCCCCCTCGCGATCAACGCCCTCCTTTTCGTTCCCAAGGATAACTCCGAGAAATTCGGCATGTCCCGCCTCGAGGCTTCCGTCTCCCTTTACTGCCGCAAGGTCCTCATCGACGCCAAACCCAAGGACCTCCTCCCCGAGTGGCTCCGCTTCATGAAGGGCGTCATCGATAGCGAAGACCTCCCGCTCAACATCTCGCGCGAAACCATGCAGGACCGCTCTCTCGTCGAGAAACTCAACAAGGTCGTCACGAAACGCTTCCTGAAATTCCTCGCCGACGAGGCCACCGCCCGTCCCGACGCCTACAACGAATTCTACGCCGAGTTCGGCATCTTCCTCAAAGAAGGCGCCGCCATGGACTACACGCACAAGGAGCAGCTCGTGAAACTCCTCCGCTTCGAGTCCTCCCTCACCGACAAGGGCAAGACCACCTCCCTCGCCGATTACGTCGGCCGCATGGGTGCCGAGCAAAAAGAAATCTACTACCTCGTCGGCCCCAACCGCGCCGCCCTCGAATCCGGACCTTACCTCGAAGGCTTCAAGGCCCGCAATCTCGAGGTCATCTTCTGCTACGAGCCCGTCGATGAATACGTGATGGGCAACGTCCGCGAGTTCGAGGGCAAGAAGCTCACCGCCGCCGACCACGCCGACGTCAAGCTCGCCGACATCCCGAAGCCCGAGGGTGCGCTCAGCGAGGATGAAACCAAGCAACTCACCGCTTGGCTCAAGGAAACCCTCGGCGCCCGCGTCGAGGAAGTAAAAGCCAGCGACCGCCTCGTCGATTCTCCCGCCCTCGCCATCAACGCCGACAAGTTCATGTCGCCCCAAATGCGCCGTATGATGAAGGCCATGAAGAAGGACGGCGCCGACGAGCCCGTGAAGGTAAATCTCGAGATCAACGCCCGCTCCGCCGTGATGAAGCGCCTCTTTGAAACGCACACCTCCGCGCCTGAAAAAGCGAAGCTCGTCGCCGAGCAAATCCTCGACAACGCCCTCATCAGCGCCGGCCTGCTCGAAGACGCGACCCCGATGGTCGCCCGTCTCTACAAGCTTCTTGAGAGCGTTTAATGGCCAGGAATGGTTGCAATCTTAAATCGTTGTTTTGCTTAATTATGGCTCGTTAGCCATACTTTTTTATTGCAGTATGGCTTTCGAGCCATACTCATCTGGTCATCATGAAAATGACTATGCACATAGACGAGGATGTCTTGGACCGAGTGATGAAGATCACCGGGGCCAAGACCAAGACCGAGGCGGTCGAAATCGCCCTGAGCGAGATGGCGCGCCGGCACAAGATGAAGGAGCTCTTCTCCGCCGGTCTCGGCCTCACTCCCGAGGAGTTGAAGAACTCCTTCGACCCCGCCTCCTACCCGGAGGATCCCCAACCCATAATGCTCGTCGCCGAGCCTGCGGCACCGTATGGCCAACCTAATCCTGCCCGATAGTAACATCTACATCGGGGCGGCGCGCGCCGGTCGCGATCCCTTCCGCGAGTTCGCGGCGGGGATCGTAGACCGCGATTGGGAATTCGCCACCTGCGGCATGATCGTGCTCGAAGTCTGCCGCGGCCAGCGCGACCCCAACCTGCTCCCGCGCTATCGCGAGCGTTTCGACGTGATGATCTTCCTCCCGACGACTCAACAAATCTGGGCCCGCGCCGCCCAACTCGCGTGGTCTCTCGACCGCCAAGGCCGGGTCCTGCCCGCGCAGGACATTCTCATCGCTGCCCACGCGCTTCAGGGCAACGCCGCCGTCCTCACCGCCGACGCCCACTTTCACCACATCCCCGGCCTGCGTGTGCTTACCCGGCTCGACTGAGCCCGCATCGTCCGCCGCGAAATCTCTATCGCTCGGCCGGAACCTTGCCGGCGAAAGTCCGGGAGCTGAACTGTGGGACTTAAACTGTGGGAGCTTAACTGTGGTATCTTAACTGTGGGAGCGAGCTTGCTCGCGACGATTGCCTCCGGAGTCGCAAGCAAACTCCCTTCCACCATCGGTTCACCGCTGCCGGTCCGGATTTCCCCGACGCGCGAGCTCTACGTGCGCCCGCCCTGCACTCCTCCTCTCGGGCCACAGCCGGTTTACGCTTGGCCCTCGCCCCGCAGGTTCGCAGCGTTTTCCATGCGAAACTACCTCCCGCGCCTCCGCGCCCTCAGCCTCATCCTGTTGACCTTGACGCTTCCGGCTCTCGTGGACCTCCACGCCGCCACCGAGGAGGGCACCCGGCTCCTCCGCTTCCCGGCC
>JBDNFZ010000249.1:0-4314 GCA_041689555.1 Opitutaceae bacterium
AAAAAGTCCCGCTCCTCATCGGGGCGGGACTCGCATTCGCTCAGACTTGATCGTGCGAACGAACTAGAAACTGAAGGTCGTCGTGAACGTGTAGCTGCGCGGAGTGATGAAGTTGAAGCCGGAGGGCGTGGCGACGCGGGCGGGATTGGTAATATCTCCACCAGCCGGACGTTGGCTGGTGGAGAAATACAGGAGTTTTTCTTCGTTGAAAAGATTTGCGACGCGGAAATCGAGTTTCACGCGGACCTTAGACTTCAGCTTAAAGCTGTAGCCGAGCACGCCGGTCCAGAGCGTGTAGGGGTCGCGGTAAACCGGGTTGGTGGCATCGACCGTAGGATCGTCGATCGCGGTCGTGGGGCCGGTGCGGATGGAATCGCCGCCGCGATAGCCGATGACTTCCCGGCCGCGGTAGTTGAAGCCGCCTCCGAGGCGAACATTTTTAAAGCGGCCCTCCTTGATTATGTAGTCGGTGAAGACATTGCCGGTGCCCGTGACGAGGCGGGCGACTTTCTGTTCGGCGGCGGTGAGATTGCCACTGATCTGGATCATCTGGTTGTAATTTGAGATCGCGCCGGCGGCATCGGGCGAGTTCTGTGCGGAGGTGCCGACATTGAGGACGGCCTGGCCGGCCACGATGCCGACACCCGCATCGGCGAGGATGCTACGGAACAGGGGATCGTTTTTGGCGATGTAGGCGCGGGTGTCGGCGTAGGCGTTAACTTCGTTGGCGTCCTGGATGGCGTAGTTGGCGGAGACGCGCCACTGCGAGGTGACGTTGGCGGTAAGTTCGAATTCGTAGCCTTGGGATTTGCGGTTGGCGGTGTCGAAATAGTTACCGGGGACGCTGAGCATGCCGCGGGCGTTGATGCCGTCGGGCGAGAGATCGCCGAGGACGTTGGTCATGAAGATACTGTTGAAGTTATTGCCAAGTGCGGCCGCGAGGCCGGCGTTGTTGCCGGTGCCGCGAGCGATGTTGGCCTGTTTGCTCTCGTAGCGGTTGGCGGTGAAGGAAACGCGATCACCGAGCAGTGAAAGCCGGATGCCGGCATCCCATCCGTCAGAGACCGAGGGGAGGAAGCGCTCGCCGTTGATGCGGAGCTCGCCGGCGGGCGGGAGCCACGTCTCGGCGTAGTTACCAAAGGCGCTTAACCAATGGGTGAGGTGGTAGACGCTGCCAACGGAATAGGTGTCGACGTTGCCCTTGAGCGTGGGGAGCGAGTAGTCGTCGCGGAAGCGGTCGGCGGCGTATTGGGGCTGCGGAACATTGTTCGTCCGGGGACGGGAGAGCGCCTCGGTGCTCGGGCCCGTGGCCTGACCGGCGGCGTTCTTTGGGATAAACCTGAGCGAGAAATAATCCGATGGGGGGCGCGGTCGGAAAAAAACCTTGTTGCCGTTCCAGTCGTTGGGCTGATCGCCGCGAAGCAACATGTTGTTGGTGATGCTCTGGAAGCTGTCGCGGCGGAAGGCGGCGAGAAGGTTGAGCCGGCCCTTGAAGTGTTTCGAGCCGAACGCGAGCTGCTGATACGTGAAGAGATCGTCGATGGAAGTGGTGTCGTTCGAGCGGGAGGCGTCGATGACGTAGGCGACGGGGAGATTGCGGGTGACGCCGGTGACGGGGTTGACGATGTCGTAGTTGCCGGGAGTGATTTGATCGAGGGGGCCGTTCCAGTAGACGCGCAGACGTGCGAGCTGGCTGATCCAGTCGCGTGCGGGGAGCAGCGGGTCGAGGAACCCCATGCGGAACTTGATGCGGGAGAAATTAGCTTTGGAATGGCCGGCCTCGAGATTGAACCGGAAGCTGCCAATCGGAGTATTGTCGAACACGAGGGCGGCATTGGCTCGGCCGTTGAGCGAGCGGCGTTTCACGTGATCGAAGTCCTGCAACGCCTCCGAGTAGGGTGTGAGGAAGTTGGGATTGGTCTGGCCGTCGGGAAGGAGACGATTGATGTCAATGGTGACGTTGTTAAGGCCGCGGGTCACGGTGAAGTGGGTGCGGACGGTGCTGCGGGAATAGTTGCCCGAGGCACCGAGGAAGAGGTGCTTGCCGAACTGTTGGTCGAAGGCGAGGTGAAGGTTATCATACGTCGTGGCCCAAGAGTCGCCGCCGAGTGAAGTCGAGCGAGTGCGGGCCGGGATGGAGAATTTCGGGGCTCCGCGGAGGACGTTTTGAAACCTAAAATCGGGGACGTTGATCGCGCCGAGGATCGCCTGCTCGTTGATGTTGGCGAGCGGGCCGACCACCAGCTGGCCACCGACGGGGACAGCGGCATTGGCGTTGCCGCCGAGGGTCTGGGCGTGCCCGTTCCAATCGACGATCTTTCCGCCCATCACGCCGGGGGAGAAGACGAAGCTGTTGGCGCCGTAGACGGAAATGCCAGTGGCGTTGGCATTGGCCGGGGTCGCGGCGATGCGGCCGGTGAAGGTGGTCGTGCCATCCCAGCCTGAGACGCGGTCGCCCATGAAGGTGAGAGAAGCATTACGGCGGTTGTTGCCGGTCTCGGTCGTCGCGCGGAAGTTGCCACCTTTCCACGGGCGATAGGTGGCGGTGATGGTGGCGGCGCGGCGAAAGTAGTATTCGACGTCGCGCCACGTGTTGGCGTCGTCCCAGAGGCCGTTGACGCGGACGGCGAATTTTGGCGAGAGCGCCCAGTTAAAATCGAGGGTGCTGCGGAAGCTCTGCCAAGAGCTGAAGGCCTGCGTGAGTTCGCCGGTGGATTTGGAAGTGTTGGCGCGCTTGAAGAGACCGTTGGCGGTGCCGCCCATCGAGCCGCTGCCGAAGAGGATCGAGTTGGGGCCGCGGGCGAAGTCGAAGCGTTCGAGGTTGTAGCTGTCGTAGTCGTAGTAGGCGGGGAAGAACTCGATCTGCTGTTGATTGCTGCTCACGCCGCGGAACGTGCGCAGGATGTTTTCGCCGCTGCCGAATTGGTTTCCGCGTCCGTCGTCTTCGGTTTGGTTGAAGCCGGTGGTCCACTGCTGCGCGCTTGTAAGGGTGGTGAGGCTGAGGGCCTCGATAAAGTCGCGGGTGAGCACCGAGTAGGCGGCGGGCGTATCCTTGAGGTCGGTGGCGAGGCGGCCGCCGGCAAGGGCACTCGCGGCAACGAAGCCTCGATCGCGTTCCGAGGCGACGGTGAAGGGGGAGAGAACGACGGTCTCGTCTTTGACGGGAGCCGTGGATTGAGCCTCGAGGGTGGGCGCAGCGATTAGCAACAGCAAGGCGCTGAGCCAGCTCGTGGGAGATTTCGGGAGTGGGATATTCATGGTGGTATTGGGTTTCGTTGGCTGGGCGGAATCCGCCTCCCCTTTGCCCGTGTCTGTCGACGACGGAGTGGCCGGTTTGCGGCTGACCACAAACGCGCCGGTCGCGGCGTCTTGCGCCACGGTGAGCGCGGTGCCGGCGAGCATGCGCTCAAGCGCTTCACGTGGGGCGAACTCGCCCGCGATGGCGTTGGTCTGTTCGCCGCGCACCTTGTCCATCATGAAAACAATCTGCCGGCCCGAGGCGCCGGCGAACTGGTTGAGGGTGGTGGCGGCGTCGCCCTTGGGGAGGTTGTAGCTCCGACGTTGCTCCGCCGCGGAGACCACCGCCGTCAACGCCACCGCGCAGCACAAGGTGCCGGCGAAGACGTGCGGGGTGGGAGCGAGGCGGGACAGCATGCGGAGCAACAGGGCTACCCCTGTAACGCAGCGGCCGATGAAATGGGTTAGTCCGAACAAATACCTGATTAGGACAACGGCATGGGTCGCAGAGGGCCCAGCGCCACGGAGCCGCAACCGAATGAACGGAGAGACAATTGCCCACGGAACACACGGAATACACAGAAGTCCGATGCCCGATTTCCGTGTTTTTTGTGTGTTCCGTGGGCCAGCGGTTTGAATGCCTTGGAAATCTCTACAATCAAAATGCACGCAGGAAAACAGCATGTTCAGATAGAGTGAACGGAGGTCCGAACCGAATTCACAGATGAAACACTGAGGTCACGGAGGAGGATGAATTGATCTGTGATCTCCTGTTCGTGCCCGGTCCTGTCTGTGACGAGATCGAGATTCTCGTTGGTTGCGGCTCCGCCGCTCCGGGCACGCTGTGACAAAAAAATCTGCGCGAACGCGTGATGAATGCGGGTTGGTCTCCCGATAAAACTCCGATGCGGTAGGCCCACGGAGGGAGGCGCGCTCACCGCGCGCGGCGCAGAACGATTTCGTTTTCTCCGCGCCGCTCCATCGCGATGTCGCCATCTTGCGCGAGCAGGCGCGCGAACGCATCGGCCTGATCGAGCGCAAAGGTGCCGCCGAGCGTGCGCGCGCCGAGCTCATCGT
>JBDNFZ010000250.1:0-3388 GCA_041689555.1 Opitutaceae bacterium
CCGGCGGTCGGCGACGAAGGCGGCGACCTCGTCGGGCGTCGGCGGGAGGCCGGTAAGGTCGAGCGTGAGGCGGCGCAGGAGAGCCTCGGCCGGGGCGGCGGGCGCGAACTTCAGCCCGCGCGCGGCGAGCGGGGCGGCGATGAAGCGGTCCACGGGATGATCGACGCCGGCCGCGGCGACGGGCAGGTCCGGACGGACGATGGGCTCGAAGGCCCAGTGGTTTTGGTAAACCGCGCCCTGCTCGATCCAACGGCGGACGAGATCGCGCTGCGCGGGCTTGAGCGGAAGTTTGTGCGAATCGGGCGGCGGCATGACCTCGTCGGGATCGTTGCTGATGATGCGTTGCCACAGCTCGGAGTTGGCGAGGTCGCCCGGGGCGAGGGCGCGGAAGCCGTCGCGCTCGACGGTGGCGCCGGCGAACTGATCGAGGCGGAGCTTGGCCTTGCGGTGCGCGGCGTCGGACCCGTGGCAGGCGAAACAGTTGTCGGCGAGAATGGGCCGGATGTGCTGGTTGAACGAGACGGCTTCGGCGGCCGCCAACGGTAGCGCCAGAAAGAGCGGGATGAAAAACCGGGCGTGGGGCGGGAGCATGGAGTGGGCGGGCGATGAGCGTCGTCGTGGAAAAGCGCGCGGGGGTCAACGCGATCGACCTCGGGCGGAGGGCGGACTGAAGTCCGCCCTACTTTGCGAGCAGGATATGCACGGCGTCGAGATGAACCATGCCGTCGGCGGCGGCGGCGTCGACTTCGACGGCGGCGGGGCGCGCGGCGAGGAAGCGGAACGTGCCGAGGGAAACCCAGTAGCCGTCAAGGGGCGCGGGCTGGCGCTGGTTGACGGCGACGGGGGTGACGCCGTCGGCGTGGCGGATGACGAGGGCGGTGTTGCTGGCGCGGTTCTCGTGCGGGGCGGTGGCGAAGCGGACTTCGTAGCGTCCGTCGGCGGGGACGGTGAAGGGGAAGACGGCGCTCTGGCCCGGGCCGCGGGCGTAAACGTAGTCGGGGCCGATGTGGTCGAGGTTGGCACCGTTCGTCCACGAGCCGGTGAGCCGCGCGGATTTGTTGTCGATGACGAGACCCTTGAGCGAGGGGATGCTGACGCCGAAGTTTCCGCCGCCGACGTCGATCACCGGGCCGGGCGCAGCGCCGACGAGCTGAAAAGGCGCCTCGAGCGAGGCGCGGCGGGCGCGGCCGGGGAGCTGGAGGAGGCTGTCGAGCTCGCTCCAGTATTTGGAATAGATCTCGCGGGGAGTGGCGCCGCGTTGGACGGCGATGGCGGCGGCTTTGCCCACGACCTCGCCCATCATGCCGATGGTCTTCATGACGCGCACGGTGCCGAGAGCCTGATCGGTGACGCTGATGTTGCGACCGGCCATGAAGAGATTCTCGATGTTGACGGAGTAGAGGCAGCGGTAGGGAATCGGATAGCCGTAGTCGCGGTCGATGCGGCGGTCATGCTCGGCGACGGCGATGAAGGGATTATCGGGAAATTTCACGGCGTATTCTTTTTTAGGGAAGTGGAGGTCGATGCTCCAGGTGCTGGGCACGCAACCGTCGGGGAATTCCTTTTTCGTGACGATATCCTCGTGGGTGAGCATGACGTCGCCGACGATGCGGCGGGATTCGCGGGTGCCGCCGACGTAGGCGACCCAGTCGAGTTTGGCGTTGAGGTGCTCGGGCGCGCCGTCGCGGTTCTTCATCGCGTTGAAGGCGCCGAAGACGGCGCGGAGATTCCAATCGCGGATGAGTTCGAGATCGTTGATCGGGTGTTTACTGAAGCCGCTTTCCCAGAACCACTCGCCCTTGCCCTTTTCGGTCATGTCGCCCTTGCCCATTTTCGGGTAGGGAAAGTCGTCCATTTTAAGGTCCAGCGCCCAAGGTGTTTCGGGATAGGTGCGAGGGGCGGTGGCGTTGCTCCAGACCCACATATTGGACATGCCGAGGAGGTCCTTGAGTTCGATCTCGTAGTTCGCCCCGGCGAGGGCGGCAAGGTTGCCGTGGCCGGTGCAATCGACGAAGAACTTGCCGAAGAATTTCTTCTCCCGGCTCGTGACGGTATTGAGCGCGGTGACGGAGGTGATCTTTCCGCCGAGGGTGGTCGCGGTGTAGACGTGCTCGTTAAGGAAGAGGGAAATGTTTTTCTCCGCGCGGACGAGCGCTTCTTTTTTGGCGTCGCCGAATTCCTCGTAGGTGCCGGGGGAATTCTTCGCGCGGTCGGCGAACTCCTCGACGATCTCACCGATGAGCGGGTATTTGCCGCGACGCACGAGGCCCATCGCCCAGACGCGGACCTCGGAGCTGCCGTTGCCGCCGAGGACGGAGCGGTTCTGGATGAGGGCGACCTTGAGGCCCATGCGGGCGGCGGAGAGCGCGCTGCCCATGCCGCCATAGCCGCCGCCGACGACGACAAGGTCGAACTCGCCCATGTCCTCGGGCGCGGCGGGTAGACCGAGGGCGGTGCGGCGCCATGCGGCGAGCGGGGCGGCGTCGGCGGGCGGGGCCTCGGCGAGATCGGTCGTGAAGTAGAGCGCGTCGCAACGGCCGGCGAAGCCGGTAAGGTCGCGGAGCGTAAGCGTCGCGGCGGGTTGGGCGATGGTGACGGTGCCGCCGTCATGCCAAAACCACTTCGCATTCTTGGTGCCGAAGGTCTCGGCGAGCGGGATGCCGTTGACGAGGACCTGAAACTTTCCGGGCGCGCCGGGAGCCTTCCACTCGGCGACCCAGTCTTTGGTGCGGACCCAGACGCGGTAGGTGCCGGCGGCGGGGAACGTGACGGGGGTGGTGGCGTCTTTCACGGGCGCGCCGAGGCCGTGGGCGAGCAGGTAGGGCGAGCCCATGATCTCGATGAACTGGGTGTCGAGGGACCAGCCGCCGGGGGCGGCGAAGCTCTCGGCTTCGACGAAGAGGCGGTCGGCGGCGCGGGTGGCTGGAACGAGGAGCGCGAGGGCGAGGACCAAAAGGGAGCGTTTCATAAAGGTCTGGGGGATTCGGGCGGGAAATTTTTGGGGGAATGTGGAAAGCAGGAAAGCGCGATGACTCAATCAGTCGTAGATGAGCTGAGCCGTGGCGGTGGTGGCGGACTCGGCGACGACGCGCAGCCAGTAGGCTTGGTAGGCGACGGGGAAGGCGTGGGCGACGGATCGGCCGGCGGGGACGGTGAAGGTTTCGTAGACGACCCACTGGCCGTCGCCGGTGAGATCGACCTCGACGCGGAGGCGAACGGGCGTCGCGGAGGTGTGCGACAGTATGAGGGATTTTCGGTCGTAGCCGGTGAGGAGATAAGGATCGGAGGGCGCGCCGGCCGCGACGACGGTGTCTTTCCACGGGCCGCCGACGCCGACGGGTTTGCCGAAGCTCCAGAGATCGTCCACGGCTCCGGCCCAGACGGCGGC
>JBDNFZ010000251.1:0-5117 GCA_041689555.1 Opitutaceae bacterium
CCGCGGCCTGTTGTTCCACCGCTTGATGCAGCAAGCCGTGGCGCTGGCTCCGGTCCTCGGCCGCACGGTTCGCGGCGGTCGGCCGCTCCCACTGCCGGCCGTTCCTAATTTTCAGGGGAATGAAGTGCATACCTAGATTGGACTATTTCAACCGGCCGCACGTCTACACGCACTGGTGGCTGGGATTGCGCGAGTTCGGGCTCACGCGGGCGCATAATTTAGAGCTCGGGCTCGCGCTCGTGCTCGGCTTCCTCGCGACGGCCCTCGTCTTTCTCCGGCCCCGTTCGGGCCCGGAGGTCGCCTGGAGTCTTGCCATCCTCGGCTCTCCGCCGGTGCTGCTGGCGTGCAACCGCGCCAACAACGACCTGCTGATCTTCATCCTGTTGGCGGCCGTGGTGCCCTGCCTGCTGGACTCGCGGAGACTTGTGCGTCTGAGCGCCACGGGTTTCATCGTCGTGGCGGCCGGCTTGAAATATTTTCCGGCGGTGGCGGGCCTGCTTTTGCTGGCGGGCCCGATGGGCGAGGCGCGAGAGCGGCGGGTGCGGCTCGCGATCGGGTGCATGGCGCTGGTCTGGGTCGCGGTGGATTTGGCACCCGATTTGGCGGCGGTGGGCGGACTTGCGCCCATGGCTCGCGGGTTGATCACCTTTGGCGCGGTTCACCTGCCGACGGCACTCGGCTTGGGGGCGGGTGAAACGAAGGGTTTAATCTTGATCGTGGCGGTCGCGGCGACGGTCTTTTTTTGGCGCTGCCGGTGGTTCGAGGGCTGGTCGCCGGCTGTGGCGGAGAACCGGGAGCGGTGGCATTTCGTGCTCGGCGCGGCCTTGCTGACGGGCTGTTTTTTCACGGGCACGAGTTATGGTTATCGCTGGGTTTTCGCAGTCTGGCTGGCGCCGTGGGTCTGGCGTGTGGCGCGGGATGCGGCGGCCCCCTCGGCGGTGCGGAAGCTGGGTGCGATCACGGGGATGCTGCTGCTTTTTTCGCTTTGGGCGGACAGCCTGGTGAGTGCGGGACTGGGCTTGCTCGCGGGGCGGATGGCGGCCGAAACGGCGGTGGCGGTGGCCGAAGTTTTTTTTGTCGCGGAGCAGCCGCTTACTTGGGCGCTCTTCCTGTGCCTGTTGGCGTTCCTCACGCGTTTCGTGCGGGAAGGACTGGGCACGCTGTGGACGCGGGCGTAGGTTTTGCATCGCTCGAAGCGCGGCGGAAGCGATGCTCGGCGGGTGATGACGGGACTGCTGGTTTTTCTTCCCCTGCCATTGTTGACGGTGATCGCGGCCGTGCGTTGGCCCGCGCTCGGATGGAGGGGCGCGGCGGTGTATGCGGCGTTGGCTTGGGGAACGTTGATCGCGGTCCTCACGGAGGGATTGAGTGCTTTTTCAGCCCTGCGGTTTGGCCCGGCGCTGGCGCTCTGGCTCGTGGTTGCAACGGGGTTGGGCATTTGCGTGTGGCGTGGCGTGCGCAGGTCGATTTGGCCTACTCCGCCGAACATCGGTGGGCTGACGGTGGGAGCGATGGCGGCCGGGCTGGTGGCGTTGTCGGGGCTCACCTTGGTCACGGCCCTTGGCGCCGCGCCCAATACGCCTGACGCCTTGAGCTACCACCTGTCGAGGCAACTGATCTGGCTGCAACAGGGAGGGGTGTCGCATTTCGACACGAGCGATGCCCGCGCGTTGATGATGCCGCCTTGGACGGAGATGGCCCAGGCGCAGGCGATGCTGCTCGCCGGCGGAGATCGCTGGGCGGCGTTGCCGCAATGGCTCGCCTACGGTCTTGGGATGATCGCGACGAGCTTGCTCGCGCGCGAGTGCGGGGCCGGGCGTGCCGGGCAGTGGCTTGCGGCGTGGGCTTTTGCGACGCTGCCGATGGCCTGTCTGCAAGCGAGCAGCGCGAAGAACGACCTTATGGTGGCGGCTTGGCTGACGGTGCTCGCCTGGCTGGTCCTGCGTGCAGCACCGGCCGGGCCGGGCCGGTGGGCGGCGATCGGAGCGGCGCTGGGACTCGCGCTGGCGACGAAGACGACCGCTTGGATTTATGCCGCGCCGCTGCTGATTCTGCTGGTGCGACCCTTGGTGCGAGAACGGCGCGGAGGGCTGGTGATACTGGGGGCCGTGCTGGTGATCGCGGGACCGCATTGGGTAAGAAACCAAGCGTGGTTTGGCACGCCGCTCGGCGTCCATCGGGCGGAGGCGGGCGGGGCGCAGGGTAACGAGGATTTCTCCTGGCGCGCGGTCGTCTCGATCGCGGCGAGAAACACGGCCCTGCATTTTGCATCGCCGTGGGCGGCGGGCAACGCGGCGGTCGAGGCCGGGGTTGGCCGGATGCACGCCGCGCTCGGGCGCGACGTTCGCGATCCGCGCACCACGCTGTTGGGCATGGAATTTTCACTGCCTTGGCGGCCGAGAAACGAGACGACTGCGGGTGCGCCCGTGCAGTTGGGGCTCGGTCTTTGCGCGCTGCTTGCCGGGCTGGCGCTCGGGCGCGGCCGGGGTGCGACGGGGCGGCTGCCGCTGTTGCTGGCCGGGGCGGGACTGCTCCTGGCGTGTGTGCTTCTCAAATGGCAGCCGTGGGGCACGCGATTGCATCTGCCGGCTTTTGCCCTGCTTGCCGTCGGGATCGCCGTCTGGGCCGAGCGCATCGGTCCGCGCGTCATCGGGGCCTGTGCGCTTCTCTGCGGTCTCGGTGTGTTGCCGTCGCTTGAGCCGGATATCCGGCCCGTGTGGAGCCCGACGTCGATTTTTACCACGTCCCGCTGGCAAGATTACTTTACGACCCACCCGCAGGATCGCGCGCCGGCCGAGGCAGCACTGGGATTGTTGGCGGCGCAAAAGGTCGAGCGCCTCCACGTCGTCAACAAGCACGGCTGTCCCTACGCGCTCATGCGGGGTTTTCTGGATGTGGGCGAAGGCAGCCGCCGGCTCGTGGTCACGCGGCACGGGCGCGTGGAGACGGTGCCGCAGGCAGTCGTGGTGGTGAATCGATTAGGCGACGGAGCGCCGCTCTACCGGAGGTTTCCGGGATCGGCGGAACGTTTTCGAGCGGTCGGGGCGACCGTTCCTTTCCGTGTGTTTCTGCCGGAGGCGCGGGCCCGCGCTCTCGCCGAGAGACTCCCGCCGCCAGCGTTCGCGGGCTGGGAGCGGTCGGATGCGTTGGAACGCGACGTGGTGGCGCAGTCGGCGGGCGGGCCCGTAACCGTGCGCCGGATGTCGGGGCCGGAGTTACGGTTGGAGTTTCGGCGGGAGGCTCTGCGCATGACGCTGCGCTTGGTGGCGGCCAATCCGACGGCGCGAGCTTGCGAACTTGAGATCCAGCTGGACGGAGCCCGCGTCGCGCGCGTGCGCTTGGACCCCGGGGGCGGCTGGCAGGCGGTCGCGGTGCCGCTCGCGCCCGCCGGCGAGCAGGGTGTGCTCACTCTGTTCGCTCCGGCCGAGGTGCGCCCGGTCTTCCGCGCGTTGCAGATCTTCGACGACTAGCGGGTTTCGCCCGCCGCACGCTCGATGATGCGACGCCAGTCCGCGAGCGACCCGGCGGTGGCGGCGTGCAGCTCCTCGTCGCTCAGGCGGTAGACGAAGAACGAATAACCGATCTGCGCCTCGGGCTCGCGTAGGCGCAGGTAGTGGCAGAGGCGGGCGAAACGCAGCACATCGTAGCGACGGGCCACCGATGTCCAGCGTTCCGCAGGCGCGGATTTTTCCAACTCGGCACGGCGCGCCGGATCGGTCGTGTAGGCGATGAGTTCCGCCTCGAGGACGCGCGCGGCAAGGAACTCCCGCTCCAACGCGACCGTCCACGGTCCGCGCACGTCGCTGTAAACGTGGGTGAGCATGGTCGCACCGATGCAGTAGAGGCCGGGCTCGAGGACGACCAACGGCTGGGGAATTTTGTAAACGGTGATGAAGGGCAGTCGCCGCACGTTCAGCCCGTAGTAGCGCGGGTCACCCGTGCCGAAATAGGCCATGAACACCGGCTCGCCCGGGCGCGCGTGGGTGTCGAGCCATGTCTTTACGCCGGGCAACTCCTGCCCCCAGTCGAGGGAACTGTCCGCAAGATAGCGCGAACCGTTTTGCGGACCGCCGATGATCTCGTTGAAATAGGCGAGGTAATGGGGACGCGCGCCGAAGGAGGCGGCGATGTGCGCGGCGGCGAGCCCCGCGATGAGGAGGCCGGCAAACGGCCGACGGGGCGTGAGCCAAGCCCCGAACCAGCCGGCGGTGACGAAGAGCACCGGGTAGGTGGGCAGGATGTGGCGATGGCCGATGTTGAGGTTGCTCGCGAGCGAGGTGAGCCAATACACCGCGAACAAGGCGAGCAATGGCGTGAGCGGGCGCAGCCGCGCGGCGGTGGCGGCGCCGCCGGCGACGGCGATCCGACGGAGCGCGCGGCCCACGCCGAGGGCGGACAGGGCGAGGACCGGGAGCGTGGTCTTGATGAGAAACGCCACCGGGAAGAAACTCGCCCAGCCGGTCGTGCTGTAGTCTCCGGCCAGAAACGCGCCCCGGGCCTGGGCGAATTGGAGGACGAAAGCGAAGCCATAGAGAAATGCCTCCGGGAGCGCGTGCCATTCGCGGAGTTGCCAGATGATTTTCGCGGGCAAGCCGAGACCGGAGAGGACGAAGCCCCAGCCATGGTTGAAGCTGGCCCCGAGGCTATCGCCGGGGGCGAAGGCGCTGAAGCGGAAACCGTAAAACAGCCAGATCACGAACAGGGCCACGCCGCCATGGAGCGCGGTGCTGCGCGCGATTCGGGCGAGCGGTGCGCGCCAGCCGCCAAGCCGGGCTTGGCCGACGACCCAGACGAGCGCGGTGAGGGCGAACATGGGCGGCAGCAGCACGGCCGAGAATTTCGCCACGCAGGCGAGGCCAAACACCGACGCACTCAAAAGTGCGCGGCCCGCGCCGGGGCGCTCCAAGTGCCGCCACCAGGCTCCGACCGAGGCGAGGAAGAAAAACGTCATGACCATGTCGGAGGTGGCGAGCGCACCGTGGGCGAGGAACGACGGGCAGAAGGCATAGAGAACGAGCGAGAGAAAGCCGCCGCGCCAGCCGAACAGGGCGCGCGACCAATAGAAGACAAGCAGGGCGGTGGCGGCGCTCACCAACGCGATCATCGCGCGGCCGAGG
>JBDNFZ010000252.1:0-13977 GCA_041689555.1 Opitutaceae bacterium
GGGGCCGATGACGATCACGGAACGACCGGAGTAGTCGACGCGCTTGCCGAGCAAGTTTTGGCGGAAACGACCCTGCTTGCCCTTGAGCATGTCCGAGAGGGACTTCAAAGGACGGTTGCCGGCACCGGTTACAGGACGCCCATGACGACCGTTGTCGAAGAGAGCGTCGACGGCCTCTTGCAGCATGCGCTTTTCGGTCTGGATGATAACGTCGGGCGGCTTGAGCTGCATCAGATTTTTCAACCGGTTATTGCGGTTGATGACGCGGCGATAAAGATCGTTGAGGTCGGAGGTCGCGAAGCGACCGCCCTCAAGCGGAACGAGCGGACGCAGGTCCGGTGGGATGACGGGCAGCACTTCGAGGACCATCCATTCCGGACGGGACTTCGAATGGATGAAGCCTTGGATGACCTTCAGGCGCTTCGAGAGTTTCTTTTTGATCTGCTTCGATTTCGTCGCGCGCATCTGCTCGTGCAGCTCGGCAACGGTGGCCTCCATGTCGGTCTTGACCAGCGCATCGCGCACGGCCTCGGCGCCCATCTTGGCAACGAAGGAATCCGCGCCGTATTCCTCAAGCGCCTGACGATACTCGGTATCGGTAAGGAGCTGCTTGAGTTCGAGCGGGGTCTTGCCCGGATCGATGACCATGTAGTTTTCGTAATAGATCACGCGCTCGAGGGAGCGGGCGGTCATATCCAGCAACAAACCGAGACGGCTCGGCATGGACTTCAGGAACCAGATATGCGTCACGGGCACGGCCATTTCGATATGGCCCATGCGCTCGCGACGGACGCGGGCGATCGTCACTTCGACGCCGCAGCGGTCGCAAACGACGTCCTTGTATTTGATGCGCTTGTATTTTCCGCAGGCGCACTCGTAATCGCGCACCGGCCCGAAAATCTTTTGGCAGAAGAGACCGCCCGGTTCGGGTTTGAAGGTGCGATAGTTGATCGTCTCGGGATTCTTCACCTCGCCCTTGGACCATTTGCGGATGGTCTCGGGCGAAGCGACGGTGATGGAAACGCAGTCGAACGGGCTCTCTTCTAGGCCCAGGGCAGATCTGGCTTCATCACGGTTGGAGGCGGCGGTTTCGGAGGGTTGAATCATGGCTTATGCTCCTGAATTTTGTGAAAGGTGAACGTAACTCGGGCTGTAGCTTAGGAGCCGTAGCTGAGTGAATCGCGTTTCTGGAGTTTGATATCCAGACCGAGGGACTGGATTTCTTTAATGAGAACGTTGAAGGACTCAGGCGTGCCGGCGACGAGGGTGTTGTCGCCCTTGACGAGCGACTCGTAGATCTTGGTGCGACCCTGCACGTCGTCGGACTTGACGGTGAGGAGCTCTTGGAGGGTGTGCGCCGCGCCGTAGGCTTCGAGCGCCCAGACTTCCATTTCGCCGAAACGCTGGCCACCATATTGGGCTTTGCCGCCCAACGGTTGCTGAGTGACGAGGGAGTAGGGACCGACCGCGCGGGCATGGATCTTGTGGGAAACAAGATGGTTCAGCTTCATCATGTAGATGTAGCCGACCACGACCTCTTGATCGATCTTCTCGCCGGTGCGTCCGTCGTAGAGCGGGCTCTTACCGGAAGTCGGCAACTTGGCCTCCTTGAGGTATTCGCGGACGCGCTTTTCGGAGATGCCGTCGAACACCGGGGTCGCGACCTTCAGACCGAGCTTCTTACAAGCCCAACCGAGGTGCGTCTCCAGAACCTGACCCACGTTCATGCGCGAGGGCACTCCAAGGGGGTTCAAGCAGATTTCGACCGGTGTGCCATCCGGGAGGAAGGGCATATCTTCTTCGGGCACGATCTTGGCGACGACGCCCTTGTTACCGTGGCGGCCGGCCATCTTGTCACCGACTTCAAGCTTCTGCTTGGTCGCGACGTAGACTTTGACCTGCTTGATGGCGCCGTCACCGGATCCCTCACCAGCCTCAACCGCGCCGATCTTGCGCTCACGGTCGGACTCGAGTTCGTCGAATTTCGTCTGATATCCGCCGATAATCTCCATGATCTTGATGCGAACCGGTGAAGGATCGATCTGGACGTGCTTGGAGACGGCCGCGAGACGACGGAGAAGGGTCTTCGTGATCTTACGGTTGGCGGGGATGATGATCTCGCCGGACTCGCCGTTGATCACGTCGAGCGGGATCTTTTCGCCGAGGAGGATGTTGGAGAGCGCCTCGGTGAGGCCTTCGCGCAGCTTATCGATCTGCGTTTTGTATTCCTCTTGGATTTGCTTCGCCTTGCGACGGCGGTCGGAGGGCGAGAGTTTTTCTTCCTGATTATCGATACGGGAGGAAACCTTCACGTCCATGATGATGCCACCCACGCCCGACGGAACGACGAGCGAGGTGTCCTTAACATCAGCAGCCTTTTCGCCGAAGATGGCGCGGAGGAGCTTCTCTTCGGGCGCGAGTTCGGTCTCGGACTTAGGAGTGATCTTACCGACGAGGATGTCGCCGGGCTTTACTTCCGCACCGATGCGGATGACGCCGTTGTGGTCGAGGTTCTTCAGCGCTTCTTCACCGATGTTCGGGATGTCGCGAGTGATCTCCTCCGGCCCGAGCTTCGTGTCGCGGGCGTTGACCTCAAACTCCTGGATGTGGATCGAAGTGAAGATATCTTCCTTCAGCACCTTTTCGGAGATGAGGATGGCGTCTTCGAAGTTGTAGCCGTTCCACGGCATGAAGCCGACGAGCACGTTGCGGCCGAGGGCCATCTCGCCCTTGTCGGTCGAAGGACCGTCGGCGATGATTTGACCGGCTTTGATCTTCTGACCGAGGGCGACGATCGGCTTCTGATTGAAGCAGGTGCCCGCATTCGACCGCATGAACTTGCGCAGCTCGTAGATGAAAACGTGGTTCTTGGGATCGTGCTTAACGTTGCGCGGAAGATCACCGTCTTTGGTGACGATAATACGCTTCGCGTCGACCGAAGCGACGACGCCGGCCTCATCGGCGACGACGACGATCTTCGAGTCGCGAGCGACACGCTCTTCGATACCGGTGCCGACGAGCGGCGACTCGGCCTGAAGGAGTGGAACGCCTTGGCGTTGCATGTTGGCGCCCATGAGCGCGCGATTCGCATCGTCGTGCTCAAGGAACGGAATCATACCGGCGGCGATCGAGATCACCTGCTTCGGGGAAACGTCCATGTAGTGGACTTCGGAGGCGGCGACCTCAAGGAACTCGCCGTCCTGACGGACCGTTACCTTGCCGTTGAAATGACCCTTGTCGTCGAGTTCAGAGTTCGCCTGGGCGATAACTTTGGCCTCCTCCTGGTCGGCGGTGAGGTATTCGATTTTGTCGCTCACCCGGCCGTCCTTGACGATACGGTAGGGCGTCTCGATGAAGCCAAACTCATTGACGCGTGCGTAGGTCGAGAGCGAATTGATGAGACCGATGTTCGGTCCCTCTGGCGTCTCGATCGGGCAAATTCGTCCATAGTGTGACGGATGAACGTCGCGGACTTCGAACCCGGCGCGCTCGCGATTCAGACCGCCAGGCCCGAGCGCGGAGAGACGACGCTTGTGCGTTACTTCGGCGAGCGGATTGATCTGGTCCATGAACTGCGAGAGCTGCGAGCGCGCGAAGAAATCGCGGATCACGGTCGTGAGAGCCTTCGGATTGATCAGCTTTTGTGGCGTGATCGAATCGACGCTCTGGTCATACATCGTCATGCGCTCGCGAACGAGACGCTCCGTGCGGCTGAGACCGACGCGGCACTGGTTGGCAAGGAGCTCGCCGACGGTGCGGACACGACGGGAACCGAGGTGGTCGATATCGTCGACCACGCCTTCACCCTTCTTGAGACGACCGAGATACTTCGTAGCGGCAACAATGTCGCCGCTCTCGATGATACGCTGCTCAAGGGTGACCTTGAGACCGAGCTTCTGGTTGACCTTATAACGACCAACGCGGCCGAGGTCATAACGCTTAGGATCGAAGAAGAGTCGCTTGAGCAGGGCCTTGGCATTCGCCGTTGTGGGCGGCTCGCCGGGGCGGAGACGCTTGTAGATTTCCTTCAGCGCTTCCTCTTCGTTGCGGGTGGGATCCTTCTTGAGCGCGCGGATCAAAGCACCTTCGTCGACCGTGGTGTCGATCACCCGGATGGTGGTGATTCCGTGCTTCTGGAACGTGCGCACGATTTGCTTCGTCAACGGCTCGAAAGCACGGGCGAGAACGACGCCCTGTTGGGCATCGATCGCATCTTCGACGAGCACCAGCGTGGAGACGTTTTCGAGGTCCAGCGCCTTGGCCACCTTCAGATCCTTGATTTCGTAGAAGAGATTCAGAATGTCGATGTCGCTGGAATAGCCGATCGCCCGCAGCAGCGTCGTGATCAGGAATTTGCGACGACGGCGACGGCGATCAAGATAGACGTAAAGAAGATCGTTGTTGTCGAATTGGACCTCCAACCAAGTTCCACGGTCGGGAATGATCCGGAAAGAGTGGAGCAACTTGCCGTTTGGATGAGGGGTTACCTCGAAGGCGATCCCCGGCGAGCGATGAAGCTGGGAGACCACCACGCGTTCCGCACCGTTGATGAGAAAAGAGCCGCGCTCGGTCACCATGGGGATTTCGCCCATGTAGATATCTTCATCCTTGATGAAATCTTCCTCGCGAAGACGGAGCTTCACGTAAAGCGGAACCGAGTAGGTTACGCCTTCACGCAGACACTCGAGTTCCGAGTTCTTGGAGTCGCCCAAAGTATAGGAGACATACTCAAGCACGAGGCGCTCATCGTAGGAGTGAATCGGAAACACCTCGCGAAAGACGGCTTCCAAGCCCTGCGGCTTACGCTGCTTCTCGGGAATTCCCTTCTGTAGAAACTCCAGATAGGACGTGATCTGAATCTCAATGAGATTCGGCGGCTGAATGACTTCGCGAAGTTTGCCGAAGTTAGTGCGTTCGGCGGAGAGAGAGCGGTCGGCCATGAGAATTTCCGGTGGAGGTGAAGGACGAGATAAACAAATATGGGGAGCCCTAAAGCGCCGCCTGTGAACCTAACAAAAGAACAGGGAAAAATCCATCGGCCAGAGGGGCTGGAGCCCGCCCTGCCCGATGGATTTGCAATGCAATGGAAGCGAAATCGGCCAAGAAATTACTTGAGCTCGACCTTGGCACCCGCGGCCTCGAGCTTCTTCTTGATCTCTTCGGCTTCGGCCTTGTTGGCGCCGTCCTTGACGGATTTTGGCGCGCCCTCGACGAGGTCCTTCGCCTCCTTGAGGCCGAGGCCGGTGATGGCACGCACTTCCTTGATGACGCCGATTTTATTCGCGCCGGCCTCAAGGAGCATGACGTTGAACTCGGTCTTTTCCTCGACGACGGCGGCGACGGCGGCGGCGGGCCCGGCGGCCGCGACGGCCGCAGCGGCGGAAACGCCCCACTTACCTTCGAGGTCTTTGACGAGGGCTGCGAGGTCGAGGATGGTCTGTGCGGACAGCCACTCGATGACTTGATCTTTGGTGATGTTGCTCATGTTGGTATTTTCCCGAGGTGACTAGCGATTTCGAAGAATGAAATGCGTTTAAGAGACGTATCCCCTAGCCGACTCCGATGGATGTTTTGCCCGAAAGCTCGGCCTAAGAATGGCCGAGCCTCGGAAAAGTGAATCAAGGTGCGGATTGCTCCTTCTTGACTTTGGCGTCGAGGACGCGGACGAAGGCGCCAGCCGTGCTGGTAAGGAGTCCCAAGAATTGGGAGCGAAGAGCCTCGAACGTAGGCAGGTCGGCCATCTTGGCGAGGTCGGATGCGCTCACGACTTTCTTGTCGAGCACGCCAATCTTAACCTCGAGTTTCTGCTTATCCTGAAAGAATTTCTTCAGAACCTTGGCGACGCCTGCCGGATTTTTTCCACCGACTACGACTGCCGTCGGCCCGCTGAGCGCAGACTCGATTTCCGGCAAGCCGAGGGCCTTGGCCGCCACTCGGAGCGAACTGTTTTTCACCACGTGAAATTCGGCTTTCTCCTGTGCAAGCCTAGATCGGAGATCAGCGACATCGCTGACCGTAACCTTGGTGAAATTGGCCAGGATTACATATTCCGATTTCTTGAGATGGGTCTCAACTTCGGCGATAAGATAGTTTTTTTCGGCTCTCATGGGTCAGGCTCCGGTTAATATTTGCTGAACTCGGTCGAGGCGACGCGAACGCCGGGACTCATGCTCGACGAAAGGGTGATGCTCTTGATGAAGACCGAGGCCTTGAAGGAAGCCGGTTTTGATTTGCCGACGGCATCGATCACCGCGAGCGCGTTTTCGAGAATCTGCGCGGCCGTGAAAGAGCGTTTGCCCACGCCGACACCGATGATCGCTGCCTTATCCATCTTGAATTCAACCCGTCCCGCCTTGACGGCCTTGATGCCCGCCGCGATGTCGTCGGTCACCGTGCCGCTCTTTGGATTCGGCATCAGGCCCTTGGGCCCGAGGACACGAGCAAGCGTCCGCACTTGCTTCATGGCTTCGGTCGTCGCAATCGCGACGTCGAAGTCGAGCCAGCCTTCGTTAATTTTCAACATGATGTCAGCCAGTCCTGCCGTGTCAGCGCCCGCGGCCAAAGCAGCCGCTGGATTGTCAGTAAACACCAACACGCGGACCTTCTTGCCGGAGCCGTTGGGGAGCGGAGTGGTTCCGCGAACATTTTGATCCCCCGAGGCACCGTCTACCCCGAGTCGGAAAGAGAGTTCAACGGTTTCGTCAAACTTCGTCTTGGGAAACTTGCTCAAAATATCGACCGCCTCATTGAGCGGGTAATCCTTGGCGAGATCAGCAACCTTTAGGGCGCTGCGGTAGCGTTTACTTTGTTTTTTTGGCATGTTGTCTCCTTGCGGTGCAATCGTCCGTTGCAGGACTCCCGCGGTGAGTTATTTTATTGAAGAAATTATTAACCAACTACCTCGATGCCCATGTTGCGGGCGGTGCCGGCTATAATCCGGATGCCGGCTTCGTCGTCCTTGGCATTGAGGTCTTTAGCTTTGAGCTTATAGATTTCCAGAAGCTGCTTTTTGGTGACCTTGCCAACCTTATCTTGGTTAGGTTTTGCAGAACCACTGGCAATATTGGCGGCTTTCTTAAGCAACACCGAGGCCGGCGGGGACTTTAGAATAAAAGTGAAACTCTTGTCGGAGTAGACCGTAATCACCACCGGCAAAATCATGCCGTTTTGGTCTTTGGTTTTGGCGTTAAAGTCCTTGCAGAACGCCATGATATTCACGCCTTGGGCGCCCAAAGCCGGACCTACCGGGGGAGCGGGATTTGCTGCGCCAGCAGGGAGTTGGAGTCGGATGTAGCCTTGGATTTTCTTGGCCATAAAATAAGGGAAATTGTTTCGGATTCGGGACTGTTTCGGTCAGGGGAAAGAGTTGACGCTTCTTCGGATTATTCAGTGTTCCGTTGGACCTGCCAGTATTCGAGTTCCACTGGCGTGAAGCGACCAAAGATCGAAACTGAGACCTTCAGCTTGCCGCGGTCGGGATCGATTTCATCGATCCGTCCAGTCAGGCTGGTGAAAGCACCGTCCGTGATCTTAACTTCTTCGCCGACCGAGTATTGAATCTTCGGCACTTCCTTGCCGTTCGCCGCCTCAATCCGGGAACGTATCTCAACGATCTCGGAAGGTTGCAAAGCCGCCGGGCGCTCGCCGCCAACGAAGCCGATAACTCCAGCCACTTCCTTAACGAAATACCACGGGCGATTGATGACCTTCTTATCATCACCATAGAGCCACATTTGGATAAAGACGTAACCGGGGTAGAGCTTTCGAACTTTGGTGCTCTTCTTGCCATTTTTGACCTCCGAAACGACCTCGGTGGGCAGGAGCACTTCGAAAATATGATCGTCAAGTTCTTCGGCCTTCTTAAATTTTTCGATGTAGGCCTTAACCTTGTTCTCCTGGCCCGAAAGCGTGTGAAGGGCAAACCACTGAGCAGTAGAAGGAATTGTCGTGGAGTCAGGCATAGCGACCTTTGATTAACTGACCCAAGACGTGAAGAGATCCACGACGTTGATGAGGGCGAAATCGCTAATGCTCGTGAAAACCCCCAGCAGCGCTCCGGCCCATACGACCACGATGGTGGAATCGCGAAGTTCCGTGCGTGTCGGCCACGAGGCTTTTTGAAGCTCACCAACCATCTCACCAAGGAAAATTCGAGTGCTGCGGAATGGATTTTTCATGGACTTAAACTTGGCAGGCGCGGAGGGAATCGAACCCCCAACCAACGGTTTTGGAGACCGCTACTCTACCAATTGAGCTACACGCCTGTGGGAAGGGCTTTCTTTAGACAACGCAGCCGAGGTCCCGTAAAAGGGCCTCGGCGGAGTCGAGTTGAAGGTTTATTTGCTAACTTATTCGATGATCTCGGTCACGCGACCGGCACCGATCGTGCGACCACCCTCACGGATAGCAAATTTCTGAGTCGTCTCCATCGCGATCGGCACGATCAGATCGATCTCAACGGCGATATTGTCGCCGGGCATGATCATCTCAACGCCCTTCGGAAGGTTGACGATACCGGTAACGTCCGTTGTGCGGAAGTAGAACTGGGGACGATAGCCATTGAAGAAAGGCGTATGGCGGCCACCCTCATCCTTCGAGAGGACGTAAATCTCAGCTTTGGCCTTCTTGTGCGGCTTGATGGACTTCGGCGCAGCAATGACCTGACCGCGCTCGATGCCGTCTTTTTCAATACCACGAAGAAGCATTCCGACGTTGTCGCCAGCCTGGCCGGAATCGAGAAGCTTGCGGAACATTTCGATACCGGTGATGACGGTCGTTACCGTGTCCTTGAGGCCGACGATCTCGACGGTTTCGTTGATTTTGCAGGAACCGCGCTCAATGCGACCGGTGGCAACGGTGCCGCGGCCGGTGATCGAGAAAACGTCTTCGACGGACATCAGGAAGGGCTTGTCGTTCTCGCGAACGGGCTCGGGGATGTCTTTGTCGATGGCATCCATAAGGGCAGTGATGGCTGCATTGCCTTCTGGCTTGTTTTCGAGCGCCGCCGTGGCGGAACCGCGAACGATGGTAGCGTGGTCGCCGTCGAATTGATATTTGGTGAGAAGTTCGCGGATCTCCATCTCGACGAGATCGAGGAGTTCGGCGTCGTCGATGAGGTCAACTTTGTTGAGCCAGACTACAATCTTTGGCACACCGACCTGACGGGCGAGAAGGATGTGCTCGCGGGTCTGAGGCATTGGGCCGTCGGCAGCGGAAACAACCAGAATGGCGCCATCCATCTGGGCGGCACCCGTGATCATGTTCTTTACGAAATCGGCGTGGCCGGGGCAATCGACGTGTGCGTAGTGACGCTTCTCGGTTTGATACTCAACGTGAGCAACCGAGATCGTGACGATCTTGGATGCGTCGCGGACGGTTCCACCCTTCGCGATATCCGCGTAGGACTTAGCCTCAGCGAGACCTTTGCGGGCCTGAACCGCCAAAATGGCGGTCGTCGTGGTGGTCTTGCCGTGGTCGACGTGACCGATGGTGCCGACGTTTACATGCGGTTTTGTGCGTTCGAAGTTACCTTTTGCCATGGGAGACGTGTGTTTGGGTTTGGATTGAAAATTAACTTCTAGTTTAACGTCAGAGAAGCTGAACCGACGCTTTTTTTGGCATGGAGCCCAGAACCGGAGTCGAACCGGCGACCTCGTCCTTACCAAGAACGTGCTCTACCAACTGAGCTATCTGGGCAGACAAAGACACCGTGCCAAAAAACGAAAATGAGGGTTGAAAGTGCTTCGGCGATTTTTCTTCGTCAACAGCAAACTTGCCGATTAAGGAAAAATTAAGGTCCCAGCACGATGCGATAGACACCGGGATCCAATCTGACGCCAACCTTCAGGATCTGCGTGAGGTGCTTTTGAAGAATCGTCTCTACTTCATCAGATCCGGCGGGGCTCGTGGTCACCAAAGGGCCAACCAATCCGGCGGGGTCGACCGTCGCCATGAACTCAAAGGGTTGCCAAATGACCGACTTCGGGATCGGGGAAGTCGCCAAATCAGCCGACCAAAATTTACGTCCAAACCTCGCATCGAATACCTCTATGCGTGCCCCCGGTCTTTTCCGAACGATCTCAGGTTTCTCCTGCCGACCCAACCCCATAAATACCGATCCTCCGGGAGCCAAATCAAGGATTTCAATCTTGCCGAGATCCGCGTTTATATCTGGGGATAAAGAACTTATATCACCAACGTCAAAGGCGTGCTTCGCAGGAAAGTCGGCAAAGACCCCGCCTGATTTTGGCAATCCAATCTCCTTCACCGCAGTGTTCCAGACCGTCGGCAAGAAAAGCGGCGTCTTATCGAGCAGCGCCGCCTCGTCAGCAATCACTTGCTTAAGTCTAACCGCCGGTCGGGTCGTTGGAGCCGAGAACCCGGACTTTTCGGGCGTAGCCGGAATCCCCAAGAGCATCAAGAATCCCAGCATCAGCATTGCAGCGGCCGCGATTGAACCTATCCAACGCCTCCGATCACCAGATCGGCCATTTCTCCCGTTCAAGGCGCTGTCCTCCGCTCCGAAACTGCCGGCTCCAACGCCCCCCAGACCACGGCATAACCCGCGCTTTGCGCGACACTCACGATCTCAGCTAAACCGTCGCTGGGCACACCCACACTTGCCAGCACCAATAGGGTCGGACGCGGCGTCGAGGCCTTCTCCTTCCTCAACCATTCGGCGAGTTGCTTGATCGTCACAATACCGTCATCCGCCAAAATCTGGCCCGAGCGGCGAACTGTGATTTGGTGCGTCGTCGTCGTAGCCGCAACCCGTGCCCCGGCAATCAAGGGCAACTCGAACTCAACCCCTAATCCCGGCGCCAGCACGAAACGCGAGCCAAATAGCAAAAAGAAAAGGGCAAGCAGCCCCACGTTCGCCAAGAACCAAACGTCGAAACTCCGCGGCACTGGTCGTAACCGCGATATAAGGTCGAGCGGTTGGGTCGTCATGAGCCTCTCGTCTCCTTCCTGTCGACGGGAATCAACCGCGAGGCTTCCCCTGCCAACTCACCGGGGGTCCGGCCGCGATAATCATTCTGGAGATAGCGCATGATCTCGTTTCCGGACCATTCGATGTCGCGCACGATCGAACGCACCCGGCTCGATAAGAAATGGTGGGCCAAATGGGCCGGGATCGCCAACATCAGGCTTCCCGCCGTGCTTAAAAGCGCCTGCCACATGCCCGTCGCCAAGGCACTTGCGCTCATATAGTCGTTCTCAAACGCCAAGAACGTCGCCGCCATGCCCAAGACCGTTCCGAGCAGTCCCACCAGCGGAGCCACCTGCGCGATAGCCGCGATACTGCCCAATCGCCTTTCCAAAGCGGGCAACTCCACGATCGCAGCAGCCTGCACTTGAAATCGCATCGTTTCCGCGTCCGCGTCGACGTTGAGCAACGCCGCTTTCACCACGGCCGCCACCGGCCCGGGCGTTTCCTCGCAAACCGTCAGCGCTTCCACCAGGCGGCGCTTCGCAAGGATGTTCTTGATCCCTTCCAGAAAGGTCGTCGCTCGGATCTGGCCACGGTGCAGGTAAAGCAGTCGTTCAAAGACCAGCAGCGTCGCCATGAGACCCAACCCCAGCAGCACCCACATCATCGGACCGCCTTTGGCGAAGAGACTGAGGTTTAGCGCGGACATCGATAGGTTTAGCTTTCTCGCCCCAAACTCCTAAGTCGAGGTAAACGGCATCGCACGGCGGCGGCGTTCATCACGGCAAAAAATTGACCCCGTAGGTCGCTAGGCGAGCCTTGGCTTGGCTCTCGCCCGGTAATTTTTCCTTCAGGATCAAGAGCCAGGCTTCCTTCGCCTCCTCCAACTTTCCCTCTTGTTCCCGCAGCGACCCGAACTCGAGCAGCGTTCGCGCCATCCAGTAAGGTCCTTTGGCCCCGAGTTGAGCGCTCAACTTGGGATCCAGCAAAAACGCCGACACGACGTCGCGCCACCAGACCACCGCCGCCTTCTCGAGTTCGCCCCGCTGCTTCAGCACGGTTCCGAGATTGTAGCCCGCCTCTACCCTCACGGGCACCGGCGCATCCACGCGGTCACGCAGGTGCTCCAGCAACACGAGCGCACTCTCCGTATGGGCCGGATCGCTCGCCGCCTGCGCGTTGTGACACGCGGCCAGCGCGAGCTGCGCCAACACCACGTCGGGGCTCGTCGCAAACGTGTTCACCAACGACTCGTAAACCTGCTGCGCCTGTGGAAATTGGTTCAACTTCCGCAACAGATGCCCCTGCTTCAGCCGCACCGCAAAAATCAAATCGCTCTGCGGATAGTCCTTCACGAGTTGCTCCAACAGGTTGTTCGCCTCCGCCAGGTTCGCATCCCCGCGCGCCTCTGCCTGCAACGCCGCAAAATACAGCGCGTAGGGCGCGTTGGCGTTTCCCTTAAACTCCTCCGCCAGCTTCGTGTAGAGCTGTTGCGCTTCCACCAGCTTGTATTGCTTCACGTAGTGGTCCGCCTCTTCCAGATAAGATGAAACCGCCGCCTCCGAGCCGGGAAAATCCGCGCGCAACCTCTGCAACTGCGCCAACGCCGCTTGTTCGCTGTTCTGCCGGAAAAGCGCCTGCGCCTTCACCAAGGCCGCCGAACTCGCGATCTCGCTGCGCATCGCCGGCGAGACCTCCGCGAGCGTCTTTGCCAACACTTCGAGATAGGCCAAAGTCTTCGCCGGTTCCGGCGGATCGACCTCGAGAGTCAACCGCGCCCGCAGCCATTCCAACCGCGCCCGCAACTCCACCGGCAGCGCCGCGTCGGCCTTGACCGCCAGCAGTCTCCCGATCCGGCCCGCCGCCACTGCGGCGCCGGCCGGCCCGCGCGTCTGCAGCGCCCGGGCGAGATTCCACTCCGCCTTCCAACGCTCCTCCGCGCGCATCCCCGGCTCGCGCGCCAGCGCATCGAGCGCCGCCTCCGCCGCCTCGGGCGCCCCCGCTTCGATCTCGGCCTGCACGCGTTGAAACATCAGCTCGCTCACCGTCCCCGCCGGCAATCCCGTGGGCGGGTCCCGCAGCACCACCGCATACGCATCCGCCGCCGAGCGAAAATCCTGGGCGCGATACCACGCCTCCGCCACCAGCACCCCCAACTCCGCCCGCCGTCCACCCGGAGGCAAAGCCGCCGCCGCCCGCGTCGCGCTGTCCGCCGCCAGCCGGTAGCGCCGCTGCTCCCACGCCGCGCCCGTCAACACCGTCAGCGCTTCCGCCCTCAAACCGGATCCGGGGAACTTCTCCAGCAGCGCCCGGGCGTCGTCCTCCGCGCCGGCATAAGTCTTGTCACCCAGCCGCAGGTTGGCCCGAAACAAATACAGGTCCTCCTGCAGGGGATGCGCGGGCGCCAGCGCGATCAACCGACTGAGCTCGGCCCGGAACTGCCCGCGCGCCGGGTCCTTCTCCGAAGCCTGCGCCAGCATCCGCAGCGCCATCCGTTGCCGCACTTCGTCGCGACCCGCCGCGACCAACTCCGTCAACGCCGTCCGTCCTTCTTGGTTCGCCGCCCCCGCGATCAGCCCGAGCCACAGGCGGAAATCATCCGAATATTGACGCTCCTCGCGCGGCAACACCAGAAGCTGTTGCTTGATCACCCGGATCGCCTCGTCCGTTCGCCCCAATGCATACAGGTTCGCGGCATAGCCCCGCGCCGCGAGGTAGCCCGTCCCCTGCCCGGCGAACCGCTCCATCGATTGCCGTTGCTCGGCCAACTGCGCCTCATTGCCCTTGCCGCTCCGGCGCAACAACGCCCGCTCTTCTTCTAGCCGGAAACGCGTCCGCACCAATTCCGTCGTCGCCGCGCCTTGGGCGAGTTCAAAGAACTTGTTCGCCGCCTTCACGTCGCTCGCCGCCAGCGCCTGCAGGAAAAACCACCACGGCCGGTCGCCGGCCGCCAGTTCCGACTCCTTCACCGCCGCGATCGCCGCCTGCGCCGCCGCCGGTTTCCGCAAAGCCCATGCCGCCAACCCCGCCCGGAGTTGCCACGCACC